>NZ_AZRJ01000015.1:0-65304 GCF_002895495.1 Petrotoga sp. HWHPT.55.6.3
TGCGGGGCGAAGGGGCGCAAAAGCAAGTTTTAGAATTTAGAAAGGTAGTATAAATAGTTTTAAAAGAGGGGGAAAAATTTATGATGGAAGACGTTCTTTCTTTCAAAATTGTGGATCAAGAATATGCTTTACCAATAGAGAATATAGAAAGTGTTGTTGATAAGACTGATGTAACACCCGTCCCAAATTCAAAATACTTCGTAGTTGGTTTAATAAATTTAAGAGGAAGAATAGTTCCCGTTATAGAATTAACTAAGATTTTAGGGATTGAAGTTCCAGAAGACCACATTTATCAAAATATCCTTGTTTTAAAAATAAATGAAGAGGAAATAGGAATGTATGTAGATGAAGTTGAAAACGTTCTTTCCATCGATCCTGAAAAGTTGGAAAAATTCCAATCAAAAGAGTCAGTTTATTCAGATAAAGTTAAAGGCGTTATAAAGATAGAAAACAGATTGATAGTATATCTTGATTTAGAAAGTATCTTAGAGGCCGAGTTAGAAAAGTAAAAATTTTAAAGTCTTCGGAGGTGTTTTAATGGCTAAAACTGTCTTAATAGTGGATGATGCTGCATTTATGAGAATGATGTTAAAAGACATATTAACAAAAGCAAATTATGAGGTGATAGGGGAAGCTAGCAATGGTCAAGAAGCGGTTGAGAAGTATCAAGAACTGAAACCAAATTTTGTGACTATGGATATAACTATGCCCATTAAAGACGGTATTCAGGCTATAAAAGAGATTAAGAAAATAGACCCTAGCGCAAAGATTATAGTATGCAGTGCAATGGGACAACAAGCTATGGTTATAGAATCCATTCAGGCTGGAGCCAAGGATTTTATTGTAAAACCATTTCAGCCTAATAGAGTTATAGAAGCTTTACAAAAATTGGAGTAGTTTAAATGCCCACTAACTATGCAACTCCAACCAATAATTTAGTTAATGTGTCGTTTTGGTTTGTAGCCATAATTTTACTCATCATACTTCTTGCAGTGTTTTATTATATACTGGCTAAAACATTAAAACAGGGTCCAAAAAGCAAAGAAGTTAAGATGGTAAAAAAATACTATCTGGATAGGAATTTATACGTTGGAGTATTGAAAGTTTTTAAAGAATATTACCTTATTTTGGCTACTTCTAATTCCAGTGAAATAGTAAGAAAATTAGAAGAAGAAGAGGTTCAAGAAATTATGAACGAACATCCCAAATTTCTTGAAACCTTTTCAAATATATTGAAAAAAGATAAAATTTCAAGGGGAAAGGAAGAGGAAAAATTAGAAAAGTAAAAACGATAATAACTCTTATTCTTTTTATTCTGACTCTTAGTTTAATTTTTCCTCAAAATACTATTCAACTCCCAGGGGTAGATATACAAATAAATCCAAATGAAGAAGTTAATACTTTAACCCCGACGTTGACAATACTTTTAATCGTTACTGTTTTGTCCCTAGCCCCCGGGTTTTTAATGCTGTTTACTTCCTTTACAAGAATAGTTGTTGTGTTAAGCTTTTTGAGGCAGGCTATGGGTACTAGGCAAGCGCCTCCAAATCAAGTAATGTTGGCTTTAGCCCTCTTTTTAACGATAATGATAATGTTTCCCGTTTTTAATGGGGTGTACCAAGAGGCAATTATTCCGTACAACCAAAATGAAATTAGCTACGAAGAAGCTATACAAATTAGTTGGCAACAATTCAAAGATTTCATGATTTCAGAGATTGTGGCACATAAAAATGAAGATGATATCTATATGCTTTCATCTTCAATGAATATAGAGATAGATAACATCGAGGAAACCCCTTTTCAAATTCTGGTACCTGCTTTTGCAATAAGCGAGTTAGAAATTGCCTTTAAGATGAGTATATTGCTCTATTTGCCTTTTATAATAGTCGATATGGTGGTAGCGAGTATTTTGCTATCTATGGGAATGATCATGATACCTCCGATACTGATTTCTTTACCTTTTAAAATAATGATTTTTGTAATGGTAAATGGATGGGACCTCATAATTGGTGGATTAGTGAGGAGTTTTGTGGGAGGATGATCTCATGAGTGAAGAGGTACTAATTGAGATTTTTGAAAACGGTATAATGCTCTTTCTAAAAGTGGTCTCTCCAATTTTAATAATAAGTGTGGCTGTAGGATTGATTATCAGTATATTTCAAGCCGTTACACAGCTTCACGAGCAGACGTTGACATTTGCTCCTAAAATTATAATAACTTTTTTAGCGTTGGTTTTGATGTTCTCTTGGATAATGCAAAACCTATCAGATTTTTCATTCGAGTTATTCACTTATTATTTAGGGATGATTTAGTTGGAGTTGGAAAATTTAACATACCAACTATGGGTTTATTTTTTCATTTTTGCTAGAGTGGCTGGAATCACCTTTTTTATTCCTTTTTTTAGTACTACTTTTGTTCCCGTCCATATAAAAGTTTTTATAACGCTCTTTATTTCTTATTTGGTGTTATTTGAGGTTAACGGTACTTTTCCTATAAATTCATCGCCTTTAGTAATAATATTTTATTTGTTAATGAATTTTGTTTTTGGAAGTAGTGTGGGATTAATTGCTAATATTTTGTTTTATGCCTTTCAATTTGCAGGTGAAACGATAGGCATACAAATGGGATTTGCCATGGCAAATGTTTTTGACCCAGTAACTAGCGATGAAATCTCTTTAATTTCTGAGCTTTCATTTTTATTCAGTATGTTGCTTTTTTTTATCTTTAAAGGACCTTTAATTTTATACTCAATAATTATAGATTCCTTTAATAAAGTTCCCGTGGTTTTTACTCTAGCGCCTGATGGATTTATGGTTTTTTCTCAAAAATTATTCGATGTGTTCACTATAGGACTTCAACTTTCGATGCCTTTCATTGCATTTATGATACTTTTGAAAGTTGCTTTGGGAATAGTTTCTAGATTGATCCCGCAGGTTAATGTTTTTATGGTTGGTATCCCACTAGAAATACTGGTAGGATTTTTACTCTTTTTAGGAGTGATATTGATATGGGAAGATCAATTTACTACTCTATTCTTTCAACTAATAGAATGGATAAAGAATTCAATGATCCTTCTATTTCAATAAACCTTCAACTTTTTGCTGATCCAGATAAAACTGAGGATCCTACACCTAGACGCTTAGAAAAAGCTCGGGAAGAGGGAAACATTCCCCAATCTAATGAATTCAATATGGCTGTAAGTTTTTTGTCAATTTCACTTTTTCTGTGGATAATATTTGAGCCCTTACTTAACGATATCTTTAAAGTATTTCATGATTATTTATCTTTAGATTTAGATTATTCACCAACAGATTTGCTTGGATATGAGATTACAGCACATATGAACTTATACATGAAATTGATACTGTTTTTTGTTGTTGCCGTTGTAGTTTCTACCCTTTTGGGAATGATCCAAACCAAATTTTTGTTTACTTTTAAATCTTTAAAATTGGATCTGAGCAAGATAAACCCCATTAAAGGATTCAAAAGGCTATTTTCATTAAGATCTGTGGTGGAGCTTATAAAGGCACTTTTAAAATTAACCATATTAGGATTGCTAATCTATAATATAATAAAAGTCAATTGGTTTAAGATACTCTCTTTGGCAGAGGAAGAAACTGCTTTTTCTTTTAATGTGATTTTTGATTTAGTGATTAATGTACTGTTTCAATTAGGAATAGCCTTACTTCTTCTCAGCCTATTTGATTTTTGGTACCAAAGGTATGAATATAAAAAAGAGCTTAAAATGAGTAAGTATGAGGTCAAACAAGAACGAAAGGAAATAGAAGGTAACCCTGAAATTAAACAAAGGCAAAGAGAAATGATGAGAAATTTAGCAAGGAGTAGAATGATGCAAAAAGTCCCTGAAGCGGACGTTGTCATCACCAATCCTACTCATTATGCTGTTGCCATAGAGTATAATGCTGAAGAAATGCATGCGCCCATTGTTGTAGCAAAAGGAAAAGATGAAGTTGCATTTAAAATAAGAGAGATTGCTTTTAAACATAGAATCCCTATCTTAGAAAGACCTGCTTTGGCAAGAGAAATTTATGAGAAAGTTGATTTAAACGAAGAAATACCAGAAGATTTATACACCTTAGTTGCAGAGGTACTGGCTTACGTCTACAACCTCAGTTATTAATTCATTGGGGGGATAGCAATGAATTTTACTAGAATAAAAGGGTTAGATGCAGTAATATCCATACTTATTGTTGGAATAGTTGTGTTGATGGTAATACCTATTCCTACGTTTTTGCTAGACTTTTTGCAACTTTTAAACATAATCGTTTCGATAATGATTTTATTGGCTACATTATATTTGAAAAGGGCATTGGATATTTCTATTTTCCCATCTTTGTTATTAGTTATGACTATCTTTAGGTTGGCGTTGAATGTTTCTTCTACTCGTTTGATACTCTTAAACGGTAAAAATTTCGAAGGAAAAGTTGTTAGAGCCTTTGGAGACTTTGTTGTTGGTGGAAATTATATTGTGGGAATCATAATCTTTTTGATACTCGTTATAATTCAATTTCTCGTAATAACTAAAGGAACAGAAAGAATATCGGAAGTAGCCGCAAGGTTCACTTTGGATGCCATGCCTGGTAAACAGATGAGTATAGATGCTGATATGTCTTCAGGGTTGATTAACGAAGAAGAAGCTAGACAAAGAAGAGAAGACATACGAAGAGAAGCCGACTTCTATGGTGCGATGGATGGAGCTAGTAAATTTGTGAGAGGGGATGCAATAGCCGGTTTGATAATAACCCTCATCAATTTAGTTGGAGGTTTATTAATTGGGATTTTACAGCAGGGACTGACGATCGCTGAAGCAGCAGAAGTATTCGCCTTACTCACCGTTGGTGATGGACTAGTTGCTCAAATTCCTGCGTTGTTAATTTCAACCTCTGCGGGTATGATAGTTTCAAGAGCCGCTTCAAAAGATAATTTTGGGGTAGATTTAATAAGACAACTTACTTCTGATACAAGGGTTTTAAATATAGCAGGTGGAATAATAATATTTTTAGGTTTGTTAACACCAATCCCAGTTTTTCCATCTTTGATTTTAGGAGGAGGTTTACTTTTTGTAGCTTATGCGAATAAAGCTAACGAAGGCCAGCTAGCTTACGAAACAACAGGTTCTAGTGGTGGAGGGATTGGAAGCTCAACTGCACCAAAAGCTGAAAAAAGAGGTGTTTCTGGCGGTTTTTCACCACCTCTTACAACTCCAGAAGAAGTTTCAGAAGTTTTACAAGGGGATACAATTGAGGTAGATATTGGTTATGGATTGATACCTTTAGCTGATCCCGATCAAGGTGGAGACCTCTTAGATAGGATAACCGTTGTTCGAAAACAATTAGCTTATGAATTGGGTATAGTAATCTCTCCTATTCGAATAAGGGACAGCGTTCTATTAAGTTCGAACGAATACGTTATTAAATTGAAAGGCGTTGAAGTTGGTAGATTTGAGTTGATCCCCGATAGACTTCTGGCAATAAACTCGGGTATGGCTTCAGAAGAATTGCCTGGTATAAAGACAAAGGAGCCAGCCTTTGGGTTGACAGCTTTTTGGATAGATGAAAGTTTAAAAGAGGAGGCTATAGAAAAAGGTTACACAACTGTTGATGCCCCCAGCGTTTTCGCCACTCACCTTTCCGAAACCATTAAAAAATATGCCCATGAAATTATTGGAACCAAAGAAATAGAAATATTGATAGATGGATTGAGAGTTAATTATGCTAATCTAGTAGATACCTTAATTCCAACGATGCTAAAAATGCATGAACTAAAAAAAGTTTTAAGTGAACTATTGTATGAAAGGGTTTCGATAAGAAATCTTTCTTTAATTTTTGAAAGTTTGATAGAAGCAGTTGATAAATACGGTAACAATATCGAGAACTTAGTAGAGTATGTTAGAAGATCATTGGGGAGGCAAATAGTTGAAAATTTAAAATCTGATGATGGAGAATTACACGTCACCGCACTGGATCCAACTATAGAGAAAAAATTAGCTGAATCGATAAGGGAAGCCGATTCGGGAAGGGTTATTATACTCGAACCAGAATATTCGAATATTTTGGTACAAAAAATATCTAAATCTCTGGAAAATATGATGATGAAAGGTTTTAACCCTATATTGATTTGTTCTAAAAACATAAGATATCCGTTTGCCAGATTTACATTAAAATTTATACAAAACATCAGTATTGTAGCGTATGAAGAGATACCCTCGGACACTTCTCTAAACGTGAATGAGATAGTGAAAATAGAAGGTGAAAGATCCAATGCAAATTAAAAAACTTACAGTAAAAACGATTTCTGAAGCAATGGAAAAGATAAGAAGAGAATTTGGAGAAGATGCCTATATTTTAGATACAAAAAAAGTAAAAAAGGGTGGCTTCTTTGGAATTGGTGGAGAGAAATACCTTGAAGTAA
The DNA here is from genome assembly GCF_002895495.1 of Petrotoga sp. HWHPT.55.6.3. Lineage (NCBI taxonomy): Bacteria > Thermotogati > Thermotogota > Thermotogae > Petrotogales > Petrotogaceae > Petrotoga > Petrotoga sp. HWHPT.55.6.3. The sequence continues at coordinate 6,433 of NZ_AZRJ01000015.1, forward strand.
CTGTTTTGAGTGAGGAAAACAAAAATCCCGAATACAAACCTCAAAAATCGAAAAAATCTACACAAGAATCTGATAGTACCTATACGCTAAACGATCTAATAAAAAGGAATACACCCGAATTTTATAGAAAAAAAGAAAGAGAAGAAAAAATATCAGCACCTTCGTATTTTAAAAGTAATAAAGAACCTAATTATAAGGATTCGAAAGACGATTTAACAGAGTTTATAAAAACGAGTAGAGAAATATCCTCTAAGATAGACAAAAGTGCTGAATCATTTTATCGTCAACACATTGAAAGGGAACCTTCTGAAAGTGAGATCAAAGATAGTCTGAAATTACAAGAGTTGATGAATATGGTTGAAAAGTTGAATAAAAAAATGGAAGTGAACAATCTTTATCTTCAAGATATAAAAGATAAGCTATACGAAAAATCGTATTCAAGAACTTTCATTGAGTCCTTTTTAAACCAATTGAACGATTTAAAAGTTGAAGAAAATTGGAAAAATCAAGAAATTATAAGAACCAGATTTGAAAAGAAACTTTATCAAAGCTTTGAAATTTTAAATTTTGGTGATGTAAAGAATAAAGTTATGTTTATAGGTCCCACAGGAGTGGGAAAGACGACAACATTGGCAAAAATAGCCGCTAACTTAAAAAAAATGAATAAAAAAATTGCATTAATTACAATCGACACGTACAGAATAGCTGCAACTGACCAGCTAAAAACTTATGCAGATATATTAGGTATTTCTCTTAACATTTGTTATACCCCGTCTGACCTTAAAATTGCTGTGGAATCACTTTTGAATTTTGACGTAATTCTAATAGACACAGCCGGAAGAAGCCATAAGAACAACTTACAGATGGGTGAACTCAAAGTTTTTAAAGATGTAGTTAACCCTGATTACAATATAATGCTAGTATCCTCCAACACCAATTGTGAAGATATGATGCATATTTACGATAATTTTTCTTATCTAAAACCCAACGCATTAATTTTTACAAAGATGGATGAAACGTCATCACATGGGCAATTATTTTCTTTTCTGGAATATTCTAAATTACCTTTGTTGGGGATAACAGACGGTCAAAGAGTTCCTGAAGATTTGAAATTTCCTTCTAAAGAATGGCTGACCCATGCAGCAGTGGAGGAGGTATTTAAATGAACCGAATATTTTCAAATCAAGCAGCTGGTTTAAGGGAAGATTTTTCTAACATACAAACGAAAATTATAACAGTTGTAAGTGGAAAGGGAGGAGTAGGCAAGTCGGTATTGTCAGTGAATATCGCTGCTGATTTAGCCACACATGGGAAACGAATACTTTTATTTGATTCTGATGCCGGTTTCGCAAATGCGTCTATTTTGATGGGAAATACTGTAAAGGTTACGTTGAGCGAATATATGAAGGGAAATGTAACCTTCAATGAGTGCGTTCAAGACACAGAGTATGGCGTTAAGATAATCAGTAGCGGTTTTGATTTCACAGATTGGAAGATCTTTCAAAATAATTTTACCGATTCGATCATGGATGAATTTTTAAATTTGTTGAAAGAAGTTGATTTTTTTATAATAGACGTAGGTGCAGGTTATTCTGAAAAACTCAATAATTTTTATCTAAATTCAGATACGATATTTCTAATAACTGTTCCCGAACCGACTGCTGTAGTTAACGCTTACACCCTGCTGAAAGCTTTGTCTGTTTTGAATGTAAATGGGGAAATAGAGTTAATTCTAAATATGATCAAAAATAAAAACGAAGTGGAGATGGTTAAATCTGTCTTAAGTAGAACTGCAAAAAGGTTTTTAAACAGAGAAATAAATAACTTCCATGAAATTTCTTACGATGAAAATGTTCATATGAGTGTGAAGAGACAGATACCTTTAATTTCATTGAAAGAAAACAGTAAATTTTCGAAAGATATAAAAAAGATAACTTCCAATATATTGAATATCGAAACTTCTTCCCATACCAATTTTACACAGAGATTGAAAGAGATGTTTGGAAAAGACCATTGATATTCGGTTGATGGGGCCCCAGTTTCCTTCCTTAGAAGGGCGGGCAGCGGGGCGAAGGGGCGCTGTAGAATAGATAGAAAAGGAGTTTAAGATGTCTGATTTTGTCGAAAAAGTAAGCTCAAAGAATGTTTTATACACTAATATGCCTTTGGATTTGGAAATTCAAGAAAAAGGAATTCAAGGAGTCTATAAAAGTATCCTATACGAACACGACTTCAGCAGCAATCTAGCAAAAATTGGAATGCCTATTTTTAAAGGGGCTTATCTGCAAATTTTTCGAGGTACCAATCTAAAAGTAAGAGCATACTCTTCAAGGGCTGTTTATTTATTCAAAAGCAAAGTTTACAGCAGTGGAAAAGAAGGAAGTATCAGATACCTTATTATAAATATTCCTGAAACAATTGTTAGAGTACAAAGAAGGCAACATGCCAGGATCCCTGTTTCTGAAGAAGGTACCTTTTGTTTCAAAGAAGACCTAGAAAATAGTGAAAGTGAGGAGAACATTCAACCAACAAAATATCGGTTTATGACTAAAGATTTCAGTGCAGGAGGATTGGCTATCGTTACCTCTAAAGAGATGAAAGTCGGACAAAAGATAATAATAAATTTAGCATTAAAAAATGAGATCAGACTTGAAAACATGGAATCCGAGGTTGTTAGGTCTATTGGAAAAACTACAAGTGGTGAATACATTTATGGAATTAAGTTTTTAAACTTAACAAGAGAAAAAGAAGAAGAGCTGGTGAGGTTCGTTTTCAAATTAGAGCGGGAGTCATTTAAAAAGATTTGATACAGTACCTTTTTCATAACAAAAAGGGGGAAGTTTAATGTCAATCTATGATGAGATTAACGAACAGAAATTGGATGCATTGAAGGAATTAGGAAACATAGGTGCAGGTAATGCGGCGACAGCTATTTCAACCATGTTGAACAAAAAAATAGATATCACAGTTCCCTCTGCTGAAATTTTGCCGATTTCAGAGTTATGGGAGGAGTTTAGTGATCCTGAGGATATAACAGCCGGGTCAATGGTAGAAATTGGTGGAGAGCTTCATGGGGCGATTTTGTTTCTGCTAGGAACTGAAGAGATGAAAAATATTTTAGAGTTGTTAATGCTCCCCCGACCACAAGACTTAACCCAAATTGATGAAATGACCTCTTCAGCCATAGGTGAAATTGGTAATATTATGTGTAGCTCTTATATATCTGCGCTTTCGAATTTCACAGGTTTGAACATACATTCCTTGCCTCCAAAAATTACCGTAGATATGTTAACAGCTATAGTTTCTGAGTCTTCCCTCATGGTTACTGAAGGGAGCGATTTTGTAATTTTAATTAGAACAGAAATAAACATGGAAGAGTATGAAGGGAACGTAAAAGGCTTCTTGATATATTTATCAGACGAACAAAATATTTTAAAATTATTAAAATCCTTAGGAATGGGGACGAATAATGACTGAGAGCAAGAAAAAAATAATAGGAATTGGTGAATACATCGTAGATAAAAATCCAGCTATTTTGGTAACATTAGGGTTAGGCTCGTGTGTAGCCGTTTGTTTGCGAGATAAGAAAAACCTCATTGGAGGGTTAGTCCACGTCATGCTTCCTGAAAGTAGAGATAATAAAAAAGATCAAAAGATCGGTAAATACGCAGATACAGGGATAAAAGCAATAATAGATGGAATTATAGATTTGGGTGGAAACGTTAAATATCTGGAAGCTAAGATAGCAGGGGGGGCAGCTATGTTCCAAAATTCGAATAATTCTTTGAATGTTGGAGCCAAAAACGTTGAAGCCGTAAGACAAATTTTGAAAGAAAACGACATAAAAATAATTTCTGAAGATACAGGAGGAAATAGAGCTAGAAGTGTTGAATTTAACATCGCTAATGGAGAATTAAAAGTTAAGAAGGTCGGCGGGGGAGAAAAAGTTGAAATCGCAGTAATTTAAGGTGGCAAATATATGAAATACAAAATTAATGAAGAACAACTGGTAATGGAGTTTTTGCCAAAAATAAAGATTATAGCTTTGAATCTGAAAACCACTTTACCAAAAAATATAGAATTAGAGGATTTGATTCAGGAGGGGATTATTGGATTACTTCAATCATATAAAAGATACAACCCGGAAAAAGGTACTTCCTTTTACACCTACGCTCTAAAAAGGATAAAAGGTTCAATGTATGATTATCTGAGGAGAATAGATTGGCTTCCAAAGGACGTTCGAAGTTTAGTAAAAAAGTACGAAGATTTGATTTACGAATGTAAAGATAATGAGTACATAGACGATAATTCAGTGGCAGAAAAACTTCATATTGAAAAAAATGATGTAGATAAAATAAAGTTCTCCTTGAGCAAAAGGCAGATTCTTCAATTGGATGAGTACTTTTTAAACAATGAAGAAGATACCTGGCTTGAAGATATACAAGAAGAAAACGACCCTGAAATACTGGCTTATAAAGATATGTTACATGATAAATTAACAGAAAGTATCGAGAAATTGGAAGAAAGAGAAAAATTGATACTTTCTCTATACTATAACGAAGGCTTAACCTTTAAAGAAATAGGAAGTGTTTTAGAAATAAGTGAATCACGGGTTTCCCAGTTACACTCAGTAATATTGGTGAAATTAAAAAAGATGATTCAAGGAAGTGAATAAATATGGCTTCACTTCATGAGTTACAAATATTAGTGACCAAATCTATAGATGTAGCAAACAATGTCCAGGCGATATCTCATTCTTATGATGCAGCTAAAAATATGTTGCTAGTTAAACAAGCGAGTGAATATTCTCAAAACCTACAAAAAAGGATAAAGAGTAAAGATCAAGTTGAAAAGAAAAATGTTGATAACAAATCATCCAGCGGGGGTTTTTCTCAGAGATCCCAGAGTACTGAAAACAAAAATAGTGTAAAGAGGCTTGTAGTGGATGAGTACAGAGGTAAACTTTTGGATTTAAGGTTATAAGTATCTATCCTTATGGGTGGGGAAGGAGAAATAAAAATTATGTTAGGTTATTTTTCAATATATAAATCAGAAGACGAAATGTTTTCAGGTGGATTATTGATTCTCAATGAAAACGGTATCCCTGTTTCCTTTAAATACACAGAACCGATAAAACCTTCCAAAATCCAAAAAATAATTTATGGATCGAACCTAAAAAATTATTTAGCCTTTCAGATACTAAGTAGCGAAGAATTATACTCACCTCACGATGTGGACTTAATACTAACGGACGACAGCGATCTAATAAATTATATTGATATTGACAAAGTTATAATGTATATAATGGAAGTAAGTAGTGATAAAGGCTTTGAAGTTAAAGAAAAAGAAGGTATAATTCCCATAAATCAAAATTCTAGCTTAAGATTTTATTCTTCGAAAGTTCTAGATTCTCTTACGTTGAAGAAGCTTAAATCCTACATAGAGATTTTTGATATCTTTGAACCATTTACTCGATTAAAAGAGGCTTTGGTGTATATATGTTCCTCAAAAGAAAAATAACTATCAATCAAGTTAATCTTTCATTGTATACCCCTATAAATTCCGTGCCTTTCCAGAACGTAAGTTTTCAACTTCTATCTTCAAAAACCCAAAACCTAAAAATAAAAACCATTGGTATTAACGAGTTGGTAAAGATAACAGAACTCCCATGGGGCGAAGGGGGAATTAACTTTATTGAAGAAATAGATCACTTTTTACCAAAAAAAATAAATAATTTTGATTTTATTAAGATTAGTATAATTAAAAATTCTTCTTTATCTGGTATAAATATAAAAGAGAGTGAAATTAAGATGGGAGTCAGCTTAATAAATGTTCCAATGCCAACAGGTGCAATCCCAAATACGACAAAAATGATAGAATTTAAGATTAAAGAAAGTGTCCCTCAAAAAATAGTAGTTAAACCAATTAGAAAGGCTTTAAAAAGACCTGTTTCAAAGGAATACATCTTACAGTTAGCCCAAGAAATTGTATCATCAAAAAAAATGCAAAAGATAAAGCTTTCGTTCTTAGGTTTTTGTATTAAAGTTCCCATAGCAGAAGAGATAAATTACTATTGGAAAGGTGAAAAATTAATATGTTTTCTCAAAAATAATAAAGCAGACATTACTGACTACCTTGATTGTGCCGTTTTTCTCGATTCTGAAACCAATAAGAAGTATTTGAAGTTTATCAGGAGGTAACTTTGATTTGATTAGAAAAGAACTTATAAATTTTCTAGATTCGCTAAAAAAAGTTAACAAACAAAAAATTTTAGTTTTACCTGATGGATATCTCCAAGATTTTGACGATGAGGAAGAGGTTTTCATTTATCCAGATTTTGACATATTTCCATTTGAAAATCTGGATATCTCTCCAAATATCAAAGCAAAGAGGATGAAAACGTTACATGCCTTATTAACGAAAAAGAACGTGACCGTTTTAACTACCTTTTCATCCTTAATAAGGTACACCTTGCCTAAAAACGAATTTGTAAGCAAAAAGATCAAAGTTGGAGATACGTTCGATCTTGATCATAACGTTCCTTACCATTTAGGATACAATCTTTCAGAAGAAGTAACTAGTCCCGGAGAATATTCTAAAAGAGGTTTTGTCAGAGACTTTTTCATTCCAATTTACGAACAACCGGTTAGAATAGAGTTATGGGATGAAGTAATAGATAGAATATCCTTTTTTGATTCTTATTCCCAAAGGTCTATTGAAAATTTAAAAGAAGTTGAGATAATTCCAGGATCTGAAATTATGAAATTTGATCACAACTTAGAATTTTATGAGGAGAGATTAAAAAAATATCTTAATGGGACAAATGAAGAAGAGTTTCTGACTCTCGACCAATTCAATACCCTTCCGGGAATCTTTTACAAAGATAAAAACACAATATTTAGTTATCTTAATGAAGATGGAGATATTTATTTAATCAACAAAGAAGAAATCATAAACTCTTACTCTGAAAAAGAAAAAGAAAATTATGAAATGTGTGACACTGAACTAAAACGAAAAATATATAAAATGTTTTCTGGACATAACCTTGAAATTTTAAACAAAATAAAATATGAAGAAGTTAAACTTACCTTAGAAAAGATTTATTTTATAAAATCCAAAAAGGAAGATAAAAGGTTAGAGTATATACCTCTTCTTGATTGGGAAGATCTAAACGATGGGGACTTGGTAGTACACGAAGATTATGGGATAGGAATATATCACGGCGTTAACAAAGTTGAGACTCTTTTGGGTTTGAGAGAGTTTGTAACATTAGAATACTCCGATAATTCAAGGGTATATGTCCCAGTAGGTAGGTTAGACAAACTATCTAAATACATCGGAGACCCAGAATCCGTTAAAATATCTTCTTTGAACAGTAAAAGCTGGAAAAATACAAAGCAAAAGGTAAAAGAAGAGATTAAACAAAAGATAGAAGAGCTCCAAAAGATCTATGCCTTAAGGGAAAATCAAAGAGGAATACAACTATTTGGAGATCCTGAATTGGAAGAAAAATTCAAAGAAACCTTTCCTTACGTCGAAACACCTGACCAAGAAAAAAGTATCAAAGAGGTTATGAGAGATCTAGAAAGTGAAAGACCGATGGATAGATTGTTGTCAGGTGATTCGGGATTTGGTAAAACTGAAGTTGCAATGAGAGCAGCTTTCAGAACGGTTGTTTCAAATTACCAAGTGCTATTATTAGCTCCTACAACGATACTTGCCAAGCAGCATTACGAAAATTTCAAACAAAGAATGGACTCTTTTGGAATTAAGATAGCTTTAGTTACCCGTCATAAAACTCAAAAAGAAAAGAAAGACCTCTTTGAAAGTATAGGAAAAGGTCAAGTAGATATAGTAATAGGGACGCACGCCTTATTATCAGATTTATTGCAGGTAAAAAACCTGGGATTAGTTATAGTAGACGAAGAACAAAGATTTGGTGTACTTCAGAAAGAGAAATTCAAAAAGTTAAGTGATGGAGTAAACTTCCTTATGATGAGCGCCACTCCTATACCTAGAACCTTATACATGTCTATCAGCGGCTTAAGAGACATCTCCACGATATCGACGCCGCCTGTGGGTAGGTTACCCATTCAAACATTTATTGGGAAATACTCAGATAAGTTAGTACGCACGGCTATTTTGAGAGAAAAATCTAGGGGTGGACAAGTAATCTATATTCACAACAGAGTTCAGGAATTGAATGAACTGCATAAAAAATTGCGAATCCTTGTCCCAGAGATAAAGATAGCAATGGTTCATGGCGGGACACCAAAAAAGGAGTTTATAAAATCTATAAACGATTTGTATGATGGAAATATTGATCTCCTTCTTTCGACAACAATAATAGAAAATGGAATAGATATACCCAATGTCAATACCCTTATCCTAGATGACCCAGAAAGGTATGGGATCTCTCAGTTGTATCAAATTAAAGGAAGAGTTGGAAGATCTAACAGAAGAGCTTTTGTCTACTTTCTATTTAAAAAAGAAGTTACCCCTCAAACCAAAAAAAGGCTGGAAGCAATCAAACAGTACAATGAACCAGGAAGTGGATTAAAGCTTGCTTTGAGAGATTTAGAAATTCGTGGATACGGGGATATATTGGGAATAGAGCAAAAAGGTCATATTAACGCGATAGGGTACCATCTGTACCATGAAATGTTGAATAAAATTTTATTTGAATATGGGATTAAAAAGGAAGAAGAAATTCAAAAACCTCAAACTTACACAGAGATAAAAGGTATAAAAGGTTCCCTAGTTATTCCAGAATCATATATTTCTAATTCTATTGAAAGAATGAGAATATATAGAAGAATATCGGTGGCTAAAACAGTTGATGATGTTGAGGATATAAGGTCTGAAATACGCGATAAATATGGTAAATTTCCAGAAGAAGTTGAGAGATTGTTTCAGTACGCTTTGATAAAAGTTAAAGCCAATATGGAAGGCATTAAAGAGATAGAAATAGGAGATACTTACATATCTTTTAAATTCGAAAATGATGTAAATCCTGTCATTGAAAAGTACAACAAATATTCAAGAAAGATTACCTTTTATCCAGAAACGAAAGAACTCATTAGTTATGGGCCAAAAGATCATATGAAATATATGGAAAAGGTTTTTTCTTAAGAGGTGAAAAATGTGTTGAATGATACAATAGTAGCCATTTCATCTCCGATTGGTACGGGAGCCATAGGGGTAGTAAGAATTTCTGGCGATCACGTTAAAAACATAATAGACCAAGCATTAAAAAGAAAAAAATATACACCTAAGAAGATGTACTATGGTTGGCTTTACGATAAAGAAGGAGAAAAAGTCGACGAGATTACCTGGGTTTACCATTCACAGCCTCACTCTTATACAGGGGAGGATATGCTTGAAATATTTTGCCATGGTGGTAAACTTATCACTTATGCTGTACTCAATACGATTATAAAATATGGGGCAAGACAAGCTTTACCTGGGGAGTTTACAAAACGTGCTGTCTTAAACGGTAAGATGGATCTCATAAAAGCAGAAGCTGTAAACAATGTGATTACTTCAGAGACGGAAATCTCTTTAAAAGCCTCTTTTAATCAACTTAAAAATGCTGTTTCGGAAAAAATCAAAGACATAAAAAACAGTTTGCTAAATATCTCAGCCCAGATCGAGGTAGAAATGGATTATCCTGATGACATAGAATTTCAAGATCACGATTTAAAAAATAAATTAGTCCATATCGTAAATAGTATGAATCAACTACTAAAAGAAGCTGAGAACGGTATTATAGCCGTTGAAGGTGTAAGAACAGTTATAGTAGGAAAGCCGAACTCTGGGAAAAGTACCTTGTTAAACGCCCTTTTGAGAAAAGATAGAGCGATTGTAACTGATATTCCTGGGACAACTAGGGACACAATAGAAGAAAACTTGAACATAAACGGCATATACATAAGGCTCATAGATACAGCCGGAATACGATATACAGAAGATACCTTGGAAAGGGTTGGAATAGAAAGGACCATAAATTCTATAAAGAATTCTCATCTAATCTTGTTTGTTTTGGATGGTACAACGCCTTTCACCCAGGAAGACGAACTAATTTATAATAAATTAAATGAATTGGGAGATAAAACTGTTATAATTATATTGAATAAATCCGACTCTCCTAATTTTACAGAGAATAATTATCTATCTTTGAAACAAAAAAATCCAAATGATTTTGTTATAATTTCTGCAAAGAACGGAGCAATTAAAAATTTGGAAAATAAGATTTATGAAAAATTTTTTGAGAAGGTCAACATAGAAGAACCAACTCTAACTAACCAAAGGCAAAAGATAACTTTAGAATCATCTAAAGAGTTTGTTTTAAACGCCATTAATTCGCTTGAGAAAGGTTTTTCTAACGATATAATTATGTATGACGTAAGAAAAGCACTTGAAAAGATCTACGAACTCTCTGGGGAAAATTATACTGAAGAATTACTGGATAAAATCTTCTCCACATTCTGTGTTGGAAAGTAGGAGGTAAAATATATGTATCTGTTAGTTTCAATTTTTTTTGGACTAATCCCCTTGATACAATTTTTCATAAAAGGTTGGTACTTTTTTGGACTATCTTCTATAGGCTTAATTGTTTCGTATTTTATGCTTAAAAAGAGGGGAGCCAAACCATTCATCACAGAAGGTGCGCTCTTATTAATCTCGCAGCTTTTTATGAATATAATTGGGCTATCAAATATACCGATATTTTTATATATCTCTTTGGCAGCGGTTTTGATTTTTGTTGCCTCGAGAGATGAAAAAATAGTTGACGATTTGAAAGATTATATAAAAGAGACAGGCCATTCTAAAGAAAATTGGGATTTTGAAGTATGTTTTTTTGGAATGGGGCAGATTAAAAATATCGATCAATTAACAAATTTATCCACTGCTGCATTTGGTTTTTCAGACAAAGGTATAGCTTTCAACACTAAGTTAAGAAGTGGGAATTACACGAGGTTCATTGATTATAATGAAATAGATGATTTCGGAATGTTCAAACTGCAAAAGAAACAAGAGTTGTACTACCCCAAAATAAGAGATATGTTCATCTGGCCAAGTAATATGAGCACTATGCATAAACCGTATATAAACACCTACGGTTTATATCTTTTAGTGGGGGATGAATCTTTGACTTTTTATGAATCGCCAAGTATCATACTTAAAATATCTGAACATTTAGAAGAAGCGAGGAGATAGACAATGAAAATTTTGAAGATGTCGTGGTATGAGATAAAAAAAGTACTGAGAAATAGAGGAGTATTAATACTAAGTATTATAATACCCGTTATTTTAGCATATTTTGGCTCTTCATTCTATCCTGCAGATATGGCACAAGATTTCCAGTTGGCCTTATATAACGAAGATAACAGTCTTTTAGGTAATTTCAGTTTCATTTTGATAAAACAATTTTTGAATTTTGAGAACACCATCGAAATTAAAAATGATGACCAATTAAACCAAATAATTAGAGAAGGAAATTATGATTCAATATTGATCATTCCAAAAGGTTTTACGCAAGATTTGATTGATCACAAGCAGACGGTCTTGTACATTATACCAAACCCTCACAAAATTCAGAACAGTATGATGGTCTATACCGGTTTTAAAGCTGTTTTTGATGAGCTAGCTGGGATACCAGAAATAAAAGTTGGCTCCACAACTGAGTTCTTACTTCAAGGAGGTATAGGGATCGACGAAACGAGGCCCAAGCCGGAAATAAAAATGCTTATACCAAGTGCCTCTGATGGTTCTTTAGTTGTTTCTCCCACTACAAATTTGGGGATTAATGATATGTTTGCTCCTATCGTTGCGGTGGTTGTAATCCTTTTGTTATCTATGATAGGAATAGCCTCTTCCATCGGTCAAGCCAGAGAAGTTGGATTACTAGATTTATACATATCAAATGGATTAAAAACGTGGCAATTCATTTTATCAAAAATAATATCGTACATCATAATAGGTTTCGTTGCAGGAATGTTCTCGTGGTATATGTTTAGAATGTTTGGTGTTCAATCACAAGCTAACCCATGGAATTTGATCTTACTTGTTTTAGTATCCGTATTTTCTTTCACCTCTTTTGGCTTGTTTTTATCTTCTTTTTTAAAAACTGCTCGAGCAGCTTCCTTCCTTGTAACGGCAATGATTGGAGGAATGTTAGTATTTGGCGGTACTTTAATTCCAATTCCTACAGGAAGCATTCTTGAAAAGATTGCGAACCTATTTCCCGTTAAATACTCTTTAGATGGCTGGAGAAAAATAACGGTATTAGGTTATGGCTTAAGTGATATAAGCTTTGAAATTCTAATTTTATTAGGTTTTGGACTTTTTTTCTGTTTGGCATCATTACTTTTGTTACAAGCTACGCAAGAAACATAGGGAAGGAATAAGGGAGGTCTAATTCGGTGAATCATATAGCCTTTTTAACGGATTGGGGGCTTTCTTCATATTATGTCTCTGTTTGTAAATCTGTTATAAAAAGAATAAATCAAAATGCTGATATAATTGATATCACCCACAGTGCTGGACATTTTAATATAAAGAAGTATGCAGCTATAATTTTTAGAGCCTGTCAAGATTTTGAAGAAGGGACCGTCTTTTTGTGTGTTGTTGATCCAACCGTAGGTAGCCCAAGGAAACCGATCGCATTGAAAACGTCAAAGTACAACTATTATTTTGTTGGACCAGATAATGGTTTATTTACTTTTGTGATGCAAGAGTTCGGAGTTGAAAAATCTGTTGAGCTATCCGACAAGAGATTTTTCTATAAAACCGATTATTCATCAACATTTCATGGGCGTGATATATTTGCACCAGTGGCTGCATACATTTCTAAAGGTATCAATATCGATCATTTTGGACCCAAAACTGAAAAATTAGCAAATTTAGATGTGCAAAGACCTATTATTGAAGATAACAAAATAATATGTGATTATTTATATTCAGATGATTTTGGAAATATCGAAACTAACTTATCTTCCAACCATATAGAACATTTAGATTTAAGCAAAAAGGTAACAGTTGAAATAAACGGTACAAAAGAAGTTGTTAGGGTCGTGAAGAACTACTCTGAAGTTAAAAAGGGCGAATTATTGTTACATGTTGACAGCTCAGGATTCTATGAGATTTCTGCCAATCAATCCAGTGCGGCTAATAAATTTAACCTAACCGATGATTTTGAAGGGAAGATAAAGATATATCTTGAATTATAAATCAATAAAAGATCCGATCGAAATTACATACACTGTAGAAAGGTCAAAATTCATTGGTAATATCGCAAAGACCAATTCGGTTGATGAAGCACAAAAATTTATAAAACAGATTTCCCAAATGTACAATAACGCCACGCATAACTGTTGGGCTTATAAGGTGCATGAGGGAGGAAGAGAAATCGCTAATTATTCCGATAACAATGAACCATCAGGCACCGCTGGCAAACCTATATACGGTGTAATTGAAAAATTTGGTCTCTTGAACGTGACCATTGTTGTTACGAGGTATTTTGGAGGAGTGAAATTAGGGATTCGAGGTTTAATAGATGCCTATTCTAAAACAGCTGAAGATGTTGTTAAAGCTTCTAAAGTGGTTACCTATGAAAAGGTATTTATTTACGAGGCAAAATGTGACTACAGTAATTTTTCCTTCATACAAAACCTCATGCAAAAACAGAATAACTTCAAAATAATAAAGCAAAACTTTTCAGACGAAGTTTATTTCATATTTGAGGTATTAGAGGATAACAAAGAAGATGTGTTATCACTAATAAAAAACAAGGTGTACAAATTAAATCTTGTCGGCAATTCGGAGGGAACTTTGTGAACAATAATTTATATAGAAAATACAGACCAAAAGATTTTGATGAAATTTTAGGACAACCTCATGTAGTAAAATACTTTAAAAACGCTTTGAACAAGCAAGAAGTTTCTCATGCTTATATTTTTTCGGGTCCGCGGGGCACCGGGAAAACCACTACCGCCAGAATACTTGCCAAGGTATTAAATTGTAAGGATCCTCAAGGGTACAATCCTTGCAACAAATGCGAGAACTGTGTTTCTATAAACAATAACAGTTTTTTGGATGTAATTGAAATGGATGCGGCTTCGAATAGAGGAATAGACGAAATTAGAAACATCAGGGACTCCTCCAATTACAGGCCAGTCTATGGGAAATACAAAGTATATATAATCGATGAATTTCATATGTTGACAAGAGAAGCATTCAACGCGCTATTAAAAACGTTAGAAGAACCACCTTCACATGTTATTTTTATTTTAGCAACCACAAATTTGGAAAAAGTCCCTGATACCATCATTTCTAGGGCTCAAATTATAAACTTCAAAAATTTAGGTCAGAATGAAATAGTAGAAGGATTGAAAAATATAGCAAGCTCTGAAGGAATAGAATATGAGTTAGACGCCCTAGAAATCATTGCTAAAAGGGCAAAAGGTGGGATGAGAGATGCCATATCGATGTTGGAACAAGTAGAAAAATTTGGAGAGAAGAAGATCACTCACCAAGACACCCTCGATATACTAGGTTTGTTCGATGAAAATTTTATTGTTCAATTCATAGAAAATGTCTACAATTCAAAAATCGATGAATTTTTGGCGCAATCTGAAGATCTTTTCAATTTAGGGAAAGATCCAGAAATTCTTTTGGAGCAATCCATAGAATATATTTTTGATTCACTAATTAACGAGAAAAGAAGTAACTTAATTCACTTAATGGGGACATTCAACGATATACTTAAAGATTTAAAATACAGTGAAAATAAAAGGTTGATTTTCGATGTGGAGATCTTAGATTTCATGCATAAAAATTCAACTACTTCCTCAACTATATCTTATGATAAAGAAACAACTCCAAAAAGAAAACAAGTAGCCACAGAATCCGTTCCCAAAGAAACTCAACATCCAATTATGAAGAAGATTCTTGATTACTTCAGCGATCCACACGAGAAGAAGTCCAACATGGCTATATACCTCGCTTTGCTATTTTCGAATCCGGAAATTGAAAACAATAAAATACATTTCAAATTCTCGTCAAACCAAAAGTTAGAATATGAAATCCTAAAAAAGTATGTAGATGAATTAAAGGTGAATATATTTTTGCTGATCGATGGATCATACGAAATCACTTTTTCTCTCGAAGGTGGCGAGGTGGAAAGTCTGACCCAACAAAAAGAAAAAGCCAATTTGAGAGAAAAGAAACTGTTCTGAGGGAATTACATGCTTAATATAATCTCTGCAATGGGTGTTGAAGCACGAGCGATAATAAAATATTTAAATTTAAAAAAAACAACAGATAGACCTTTTGAGAGTTATCACGACGACGAAGTCAACCTTGTAGTATCAGGCGTAGGAAAAATCAACGTAGCCGGAGCTACATCTTATCTATTGAAAGATACCTTAAAAGGTTATCCCCATAATGATTATGCAATAAACATAGGAATATGTGGTAGTTTAAATAACAAATTTGAAGTTGGAGATCTAATTTTAGTTAATAAAGTAGTAGATTATGAAAGAAAAAGGAAGTACTATACGGATATCTTAGTCGAACACAACCTAAAAGAAGGTTCCATTCAAAGTATAGATATTCTCAACAGCAATTATGAATTTGAAGAAGATTTAGTCGATATGGAATCATCGGCTTTTTTTGAGATTGCTTCAAAATTTTTGTCTGTTCATCAGATATATGTAGTAAAAATAGTCTCCGATAAAGTAAGTAAAAATCAACCATTAGAAAGATTGACTAAAAAGTATATAGATGAGTTGATTTACGATAAATTAGAAGAAATTTTTTCTTTCACAAAATTGGTGAGTTCTCTACTAAAGTTATTTCAACCTATTCTTCAACAACAAGACGAAGAAATCATAGAGAAGGTATCTAAAGGTTTGAAGCTAACGTTCTCACAGACCAAACAACTTGAAAATGCATATGCCTATTTCAAATCTAATAAGAAAGTAAGCCCTTTATTCTTAGAAGAATATTTTAACTACATTCCAAAAAGCCAAAAAGGAAGGGATGCGACTTTTGAAGATCTCAAATCAAAACTATACAAGTGAAACCTTCTCACATATCTACATTGAAAAAGAATCTTTAAATTACTCCCTAACAAATGAAATTACTAACAAGCTAAACAAAAGTAAGATAGTATATATAGATAACTACAATGAAATATTCTCTAGAAAGAACCAAAACCCTTTTCTACAAAAACTCTCACCGTCTTTGATTCTAGCAGTTAACAAGGGTGATTTTATCTATAAAGGGTCTCCTTTGTGCCATGACTTTGAACAACAAAATTTCTACTACACAAATTTCATAGTTAATTGTCTGTTCGATTGCGATTACTGTTATTTGAAAGGTATGAACTTCTCTTCCCACATTTTATTCTTTGTTAATCTCTCAGATTACTTTCATGAATTAAGCAGATTGTTAAGTGAAGAAGGGAAGCTTTATCTAAGCATATCGTATGATTCAGATATCCTTCTTTTTGAAGGGATCTACCCATTTTTAAAAGAATGGATAGAGTTTGCTAAGGCAAACCCTTTGATAACTATAGAAATTAGGACTAAAACAACCAATTATAAAAAATTTTTGAACTACTCTCCATTAGAAAATTTGATCATTACATGGAGTATATCCCCCCAAGAAGTAATAGCAAAATATGAAAAAAACACCCCCTCTTTAGAAAGAAGGCTAATGGCTATATCTCAGTTACTACAAAAAGGTTGGAAAGTCAATTTAGCGTTGGATCCTATACTTTATATAGGAGAAGATTGGGGAGAGAAATATAAGGCGTTCATTAACCTGATATCACAGAACATTAACTTAAAGAAGATTAATGCGATTACACTGGGAGTATTCAGAATGCCGTCTGACTACTTAAAAAGATTTAAGAAGTTTTTTAAATCTCCGATTGCATTTTTCCCTTATCAAACCGCAAATGGTGTATCCACTTACCCTGAGGAATTAAAAAGTAAAATGATTGAATTCGTCTCTTCAGAGTTGGAAAAAATATATGATAAAAGAAACATATACATAGTTTGATTGTTTTAGAAAAAAAGACGGACCAATGTCCGCCATTATTTAATGAATCAATTGATTAATTTTTTTACAAAAACAGGTAGAGAAAAAGATGCAACGTGAACTTCTTCATCGTAATATTTAAGTTCTTTATTAAACTCCCTAACCTTTTCAGGATCAAAATCTTTTATTGGATCCAAATTTTTTGAAGCAAACGTCCATGTCCATGTACCTGGCATATATTGAGGTACATAACCCATGTACAATCGAGCTACATTGAAGGTATTGCTGATTCTTTTATACGCCCTTATCATCCATTCTTTTCTTAAAAAAGGCTCCTCTGTTTGTGCAGAGAAAACTCCGTTTTCCTTCAAGGCTTCAAAACATTTATGATAAAACTCTTCGGTGAAAAGTAGTCCACCTTCACCTTCTGTGGGATCAGTGGAATCAATCAATATAGCGTCGAACTCATCTTTAAATTGAGAAACAAATTTACTTCCATCCTCATAGACTATTTCTACTTTTGGATTTTTTAACTCATAAGAAATGTTGGGTAAATACGTTAAAGCAGCTTCTACAACCTTTTTATCCAATTCGCAAAGGATCACTTTCTCTACAGAATCATGTTTCAATACTTCTCTGACAGTTCCTCCATCGCCTCCACCGATTACCAAAACCTTTTTGGGATCAGGATGTATGAACAAAGGAACGTGTGAGATCATTTCATGATAAACAAATTCATCTGAATCTCTCGTCATGATGAACCCATCTAATGAGAATAACTTTCCAAATGTTGGAGTTTCATATATATCTATTCTTTGATATTCAGTTTGTTCGGTATAAATGTGATTAGTTACTTCTGTGAAAACTCCTACATTATGTACTTTATCGTACTCGGTAAAAATAGTATGTGGAAAGTTAAAATTATTTTCAGCCATCAACTCACCTCTATTTTATGAGCGGAATTTTCAGGAATTCCTATTGAAGAAAAAACTCCTCGTTTGAATTCTTGACTCTCCTGTCTTTTTGAATTTAAAGCATCTTTTAGATAATAGAAAGCTTTCCATGGATCTACAGAATCTCCACAAGTATATATATCTAAAGAAGCATAATTGTATTCAGGCCAAGTATGAATTGCCAAATGAGATTCAGAAACAATTATTGCTCCACTTACCCCATGAGGTAAGAATCTATGAAATGTTGAAGTAACTATTGTTGCCCCTGATTCAATGGCTGCCTTTTTCATTAAGTATTCTATTTGTTCAACATCGTTTAGTATCTCTTCATCACAGTCGTATAATTCGGCTATCAAATGCCTTCCTAGGGATTTAGCCATCTCTCAATCCTCCTTTAAAATATTTCTATCCATATTAGAGTTGCTGAATTTGTACTACTTTTATTTTTTATGAAATGCTTCTTATTTGCTGAATAAAAAAAAGTTTCCTCTTTGCGTACCAAATAAACTTCTTTGTTTAGGTATAACTCTATCTCTCCTTCGATCACATATCCCAATTCCACACCTTCATGAGGTTTCTCAATATCCGTTGAACAACCTGGTTCCAAAACTACCAAAGAAGGTTCTATATTTTTTGGTTCTGACGTTGTTAAAAGAAGTTCTGCTTTAACCCCTGCTGGTGTATCATATATAGGTATTCTATCTTCTTTTGTGAAAACAATCTTTTCCTTATTTTCAAGATTTGAAAAAAAGTCTTTCAGATCAGTTCCTAAGGCTCTTAGAATCATTTCCAAATTTTCAACGGTAGGAGAAGCTAAATCCCGTTCAACTTGGGAAATAAAACCTCTAGTTAAATCAGATCTCGTCGCGAGCTCCTCTTGGGTCATGTTTCTCATTATTCGAAGGCTTTTTATCTTTTCACCTATTTGCATTCAAGGTTCCTCCAATAAACTATCAAAAATGCACAGTTAATTAAACAAGTCGGTTAATATTATAAATTTTTATTTTATATTTGTCAATTACAACAATTTACATTTATGTTTCTACAACATCAATTTTGAGTTGTTTGTGTTATACTAATAACTAGTGGGGTGGGGAGCATAATATACTTTTAAGGAGGACTTTTAAGCAATGCGATCGTATTTGAGGCCTTATCTAGGTATAGATTTAGGAACAGCAAACACTTTAGTTTATATGAAAGGTAAAGGGATAATTCTAAACGAACCCTCTGTCATAGCTATCAACAAAGATACTTCAGAATTGCTAAAAGTAGGAAAAGAAGCTAAAAAAATGATTGGGAAAACGCCTGCTAATATAATCGCCATCAGGCCTCTTAAAGAGGGGGTAATAGCAGATTACAATGTGGCTATGACGATGCTTAAGTACTTTATAAATACTGCATTGAATGGTTTTAGCTTTTTTAAACCAATGGTAGTTGTTGGAATACCTACAGATGCAACCCAGGTGGAAAGAAATGCTTTGAGAGAAGCAGCCTTGGATGCTGGATCCAGTAAGGCTTTTTTGATTGAAGAAGCCATGGCAACTGCTATTGGAGCTGGATTGGATGTAGAAGAACCCTCGGGAAATATGATCGTAGACATTGGTGGAGGTACCACAGAAATAGCTGTAATTTCACTTGGAAATATTGTATTATCCAAATCTATAAGGGTAGCGGGAGATTTAATCGACCAGGAAATTATCAATCACATAAAATCAAAATACAATATGGTAATAGGAGAAAAAACTGCTGAGAGGATAAAAATTGAAATTGGAAATGTTTTTGATAGTCCTCAGTACAATGATTTAAGCATGGAAGTGATAGGCTTAGACGTGCTAACCGGCCTTCCAAAAAGTGTTACGATCACAGGCTCAGAGATAAGAAATGCGATGCGGATACCGGTTAACAAGATAGTTGAAAATATTAAATTGGCTATCGAAGAAACTCCACCTGAACTTTTGTATGATATAGTAAATAGAGGTATATTTTTGGCTGGTGGAGGGGCTTTGATAAAGGGGATAAAAGAGCTATTAGAAAGGGAAACTTTGATAAGAGTTGTAATAGCGGATGATCCAATAACTTGTGTGGCAAGAGGGGCAGGGATGGTTATTGATAAGATAAACCTTATAAAAAGTATATCTCAAAAAGCTTAATATGAGATATTTTGGGATTTTATTTTTAGTAATTTTGATCTTTATTTCGATTTTATTTAATACTTTTGAAAGCTTGGGAGGTATTTTAAAACCTCTAACCTACCCGGTTGATATGCTTTTTTCAACGCTTCATTTCAAGATTTCAGAAAGAAATGCAAGTGCTGAAAAAATTTCTAATATCTTAGATGAAATTAAAAAACAACCTATTTATTTAATTGAAAGTAAAGAGATCGAAAATGTAGATTTAACGATCCCGCGAGGTATAATTTTGAGTGAAACAGAGCGCTCTTTTAACGTTTTGACGAGTAATGAAGGAAATTTAGAAAAAGGTTATTTAGCCGTTTCTACAGATGGAAATCTTTTAGGCTTTGTTGAAAATACATTTTCAGATAGAGTAGTGGTTAGAAAATTGGGTTGGGGAAACCAAGATTTTTTTGGAAAAATAGGTGTCGTAGATGTGTTGATAAAAGAAGATAAAGGTAATTTGTTGGTGGAAATACCTGATAATTATAATGTAATAATGGACGAACACCTAAACATGGATCTTCCCGATTATGTAAAAAGCGGAGAAAAAGAAGGTATATTTTTATCAGGTGAAATTGTTTCTAAATATGGAGATCTTTATCTTTTCAACCCTGTGATGATCGATGATTTTTTAGTTTACTTTTTTCCTTACTAAAGTAAAGAAGTGAGAATATATGATGTATCTAATTTACTTTTTATTAGCCCTCATTACCGCTTCGTTTGATAGATGGCTTGGAGAAATACTTTTTTTTGTTTTTCCTATAATTGCGTTATATGTGGCAAACTTTGAAGAAGATGATACTAGACTTCTTTTCCTCGTATTGATATATACTATTTTCTATTTCAATTCTAGGTTTGAATTGGGATTTCTTGCAATAATTTTTTTTGCCATCTTTCTTCTCATCAACTTTTTCTTACATCAATTGGAAATGACTTTAATTAAAGCATTGATATACGTGGGTGTTTTGTCGCTGTATATGAGTGTCATTACTTCTTCTCTTTATCCTTTTTTATGGGATATGATTATCGTCTTTGTATTATATTTTATGAACATGAGGCTGGTTTTCAATGAAAGAAAAAAGAGCTAAAATACTGTTTTCTTTATTTTTTTTGGGTATTGCTTTACTTTTTGCGAGATCATTTCAATTACAGATTTTAAACTGGGATAAATATTCAATGGAAGTTCAAGAGTTATCAACAAGAATTGTAAAAGATTCTCCTAAAAGAGGAAATATATACGATAGAAATGGAAATTTGTTAGCATGGAACCAAAGGATATATAACTTAACAAATTTAGGAGGAACGTTGAGTGAAGGTACAGAAGCTGAATTGTATCAAGTTCTGAAAGATGTAGTGGATAATCCGTATACTATAATAGATAAATTAAATTTTCAAAAAAGAGTGAATTTAGAAATAAATTCTGTAACAGCTCAAAAGATAGGAAGCATTGACAAAAATCTACAAGTTGAAGAAAGATATATAAGAAAGTATGCCCACGAATCTTTGTACCATGTCTTGGGTTATGTGGACAATGAAGGTACTCCAAGATCAGGATTAGAATTGGTGTTTGATGAAGAATTACAGGGGCAGCCTGGGTACAAAATGGTCAATATTGCTACAAATGAATCAGTTTCACCTATAATTGCTCAAGCCCATTCTATTGACGGGAATAATATTTATTTAACTTTGGACTTAGATTTACAGATCAAAGCCTACAATTATTTAAAAGAAAATAACTACAATGGCTCGGTGATAATCTCCGAACCAAAAACTGGAGAAATATTGGTCTTTGTTAGTCATCCTTCGGTTGATCCGAATTTGTTTGCCCAAGGAATGAGTAATTTAGAGTTTCAAAGAATTTTGAATGACAATAATATGCCATTGTTAAATAGAGCTACATCCGCATTGTATCCTCCAGGGTCTATTATAAAACCGTTTGTTGCATATGCTGCCCTTGAAGGGGGAATCTCTCCCCAAGCAACCATAAATTCGACTGGAAGATACGATTTAAAGAACTCTCAAGGTAACGTTATCGCATCTTATTACGATTGGTATACTTTAGGACATGGTGAAACCGATTTGGTGAAATCCTTGAGGGCATCGGTTAACTCTTATTATTATTGGCTTGGTGAAAAGTTGGGAATAGACTATTTGGAAAATGTCGCGGATAGATTTGATATTACTTCTAAGACAGGTATAGAAATACCAAATGAAAAAAATGGGATTTTTCCAGACCCTGAATGGAAGTATGAGAAATTTGATACTATATGGTATCCAGGAGAAACATTATTAACGTATATAGGTCAAGGATACATCACTATGACTCCACTTCAAATTCTAAGAATATATAATATTCTTGCTACAGAAGGAGAATATTATCAATTCAGCTTATTTAAAAGGGAAGAAGATATTTTTGGAAACATTATAAATAAAAACGTGCCTTTACTGAGAGATTCATACGAAATGAACGAAGAATATCTAAAATACATCTATCAGGGTATGGTAGAAGTGACCTCTTTCAGTGGACCATCTGGTGAAGAAGGTACTGCTTATCAGTCTTTTAAGGATTTTCCAATAACGGTAGCAGGAAAGACAGGTACCGCAGAAGTAGGAGGTGGAAAACCTGCTCACTCATGGTTCGCTGGATTTTTACCAGCAAATGATCCACAGTACTCGATTGTGGTTGTAATAGAAAATGGAGGGATGGGGTCCACCGGTGCAGCACCTATTGCGAGAGAGATACTCGATGATCTACTTGAAAAATATCATATTCAATAAAAAAGGGTGGGGAGCGGGGGAAGGGCGCTATAGATATAGATACTGTTATAAAGAAAATTCTGCTTTTAAAAAAGGATTACAGGGCTGAGCTCTCCCATACATGACTAGGACCCCAGGTCCTTTCAAAAATTCAAAAGGAGATGATGTTAATGAAGAAAATGTTTATATTTTTGATGCTCATCGTTTTTTTAAGTATGACGGCTTTGTCTGAGAATTATACCTTCATCTTTAAAGACGTTCAACTGTTCTATAACGTTTCTAACGAAACCTCCTTCCTTGTTCCTGATGGTTTTGATGTACTTTGGATCAGTGGAGTGGATTCTTGGGAACTTAAAAAGGTGTATCAACACTTTCCTTTTAAGATAGCTTCATTGGAAGATTACACTCAAAAATCTATTGAAGCCATAGATGAAAATGTTTACAAGATCATTGGAACAAATGAAATTCTATTTTATAACCCTCAATTAAATCATTGGTGCGTTACTGATGAAAAGAATAAAGATAAGATCCAACCCACTACTCAAATTCTATTGAAAAACCCTAAAAGTGCTGTAATTGCTTTAAGAGGAGAAGGTTCGTGGGAAGTTATCTATGAAATGAAAAGTGATGGAACTTTCAACAAAAACGTTCAATTCAACGGCGTTCCTGTTGGGCAAACCAACCTATACTTAGTTAATGAATATCTTAACTTGTCTTCTCGTGATTACATAGAGAGTACAAAGTTATTGAGTAGCACACGTATGGTTAATGAAGATGATTTTGGAATGGTTGCAAAAGAGGCAATTCTAAGTCAAACTTATACAATGAATTTGGGAAAAGTCAATTTTCAAAATACTTTAATGAATGTTAGGATATCTCAAAACGATATATTATCATACCAAGACAGAAACGTAATTAATTTTTCTTTGTACACCAATATAACAAATTATACAAAAACCCAGATAATAAGACACGTAGAAAACACAAAATACAATGGTTTAGGGATAGAGTTACCTTCGGGAGAAGTCTGGATACACGAAGAATTCGATAATGAAAGTTTTCCGATAAAGTTAGCGTACATTAATGATACTCCCGTTGGAGACACGCTCAAGATAAACTTAGGGGAGAGTTGGGATGTACAATATAAGATAGAAAAATTGTCGGATGTTGAAGTTAAATCGGCAAACTCCCGAATAGTAGACTTTTTGATCACAGTCAAGAATTTCAGCTATGATCGACAAATCGTTAACTTGAGTATGTTTGAACCCAATATCGAAATAGAAGAAATGCAAGTAGAAGGAAATTATCAAAATTTAAAAAACAACTCAGAAAAAGGTAAAATTGATATTGTCTTCGATATAATAGATGAGGTAAAAATAAGGATGACAATTAAAACTGTACTTAAAGAATAAAACTCTTAATAATTTCAAAAAAATAGTCGATATTATCTACGAGGTAAAGATTTGATTTTACAGTTAAGTCACTGGCACCAAACCCTTTAATAAATTGAAATCTCTCGGCGAATTCCTTTGAGATATCTTCTTCAAGGCGTTTATCTGAAGGGAGCATCGCGACAAATATTATTTTGTTTTCATTGTTTTCTAAAATGCCGTCTATATGCCAGTGTTTTTGATATGCCTTCTCCTTGAAAGTCATATGTCTGCCAACTCTTTGGTAAAGGTTTTTCATAGCAGAACCTATATAGGCGTACAATCCTTTGTTGATCTTTATCTCTTTGTGATGTAAGTTTACTGTAAAGTCTTTTTTTATATCAATCAGTAAAATGTAAGATCCTTTATTCGTCTTTATCCCTCCCAAGAGAAAGGTGATTTTTATGATTGACTCCATCAAGCCAGAGCATTTTAACCCATACTTGGGCTACAAGTTAGACCCGGGCGAGCTTGGATTGGCTAACAGTTCCCCTGCTTCTTTGAGTATACTTAGGGTGGCAGCCCATGAGTTGGGGAATATAAACCAATTTAAATCTCAGGCTCTGAAAAAAGGTGGAATTGTTATATATACAGACATCGACCTTAATCTTAAAAGAAGGGGAGGATTTTTAGCTGCCGTTGGAGGAAAATCTAAAGCTGTTATTTTGTACAAAAAAGAAATAGACAAAAGTTCACCACAAGATCCCGTTTATGAACTGCAAAATACAGAGAAAAACACCAAGGAAACAAAAGATATAAAGCAAAAGATCGAAAAAGAAATTCAAAAAATAACGAATGAATTAAGAACAGAAACGGATCCAGAAAAAATTAAAAAGTTAATCAGCATCCTTCAATCTTTAGAAATTTATAAAAGTAACAGCTCTTCTTTAGATTTGGAGTTTATTTTAGGATTAACTTTGGATCTAACGGTTTGATTCTAAAACTTCTTCTCTTTTATTACTTTTCTCCGATATCTCTTGGGGCTGGTCTTTTTCTATAAAATTAATCACCCAACGCCCCACAATTCTTTTGAATATATAACTTGATTTATGTCCCGCCAACAGACCTTTGACTTTTTTATTTGGTAATAAGTTTTGAAGGTCATTTGTGGCTTTATGTGGCATGATTTTATCGAAAAGAGCTTTTATAAAAAGAACAGGTTGATTAACGAACTTAGCATAACTCAGCGAGTCGTAATGATAACAAGTAATAGGTGTTTTTTGGAATATATCATCTATAGAATTGATATTATTTTTTACAAAGTTAGCCGCATCACTTCTAAATTTTTTACAAAACTCTTCGGAATCGCAACCAAATGAATTTTTTTCTTTTGCGTATCTTTCCCTAACTTTTTCCGTATATGGTGAGTAAAAGTTTATCCATCTCCAATTCCCACCAGTGATCATCAAGATACCTTTTTTAATCCTCTTATCGAGAGCTAAACTCATAGTACCAATGATTCCTCCAAAAGATACCCCCATTAAGTACAAATGATTTTCCGAAAAATCATCGAAGGTTTCAAGTAAATCGATTGCTCTTCGAACATCTTTTACAGAATTATGAAAAAGTACTGTGCACTCATTTGGTTCAGGTGAATAATAAGGGTCACCATCTTCTACATCGTTTGGTTTTCTACTCAGATGGTAAGGAAGGATCACAACACTCGTTCTGTAGCCAAATTTTTTGAAATACCTCCCGTACCATTCAAGATATGGAACGTTGTTGGGTCCAATACCATGTAGAAAGATTATATCCCCTTTAACTTTTTGTTCAGGTTTAAACATATGAATTACCTGAGTTTCGTTTTCTTTGTAAATGGGA
The DNA here is from genome assembly GCF_002895495.1 of Petrotoga sp. HWHPT.55.6.3. Classification (NCBI taxonomy): domain Bacteria; kingdom Thermotogati; phylum Thermotogota; class Thermotogae; order Petrotogales; family Petrotogaceae; genus Petrotoga; species Petrotoga sp. HWHPT.55.6.3. The sequence continues at coordinate 32,617 of NZ_AZRJ01000015.1, forward strand.
TCAGTGTACACAGTGTGGAAAGTGTAAACATAATAATCGTTTTCTTCTCTTACTTTGTAATTTATCGGAAGTTTAGGATATTCAAATATGTAGTCCGTTGTTTATCACCTCGTATTTTATACATGTAATTGACATTTATGCATCTCTATTTTACAAAGTTATATTTACTTTTTCTTAAAATAAACATTATAAAATTCTGTTATTATAATAAAAAATACCTATATAGGGTATAGGAGGTTGAAAGATAACATGCAACATGTAAAAGTAAAGGTTTATACAACTCCAAACTGTCCTTGGTGCAGAAAAGCCAAATCGTATTTTAGAGAGCTAGGAATAAAATTTAGTGAAGTAGATGTTTCAAGAGATCCAAAAGCAGCAGAAGAACTAGTTCGAAGGACTCATCAAATGGGGACTCCGGTAATTCAAATAGGGAGTCAGTATATAATCGGTTTTGATAAAAACAAAATCGATAGTATGCTGGGAATAAACTAAAAAAACAATTTCAATTATAAAAACATAGGGTCTTTAAAATTAGACCCTATGTTTTTTTCTCAATCAATCTTTATCAAAACATCGTCCATTATCTTCGGATCGGTTGGGTTACCTCCCCCAAACGACCAAGGTCCTCCATTTGGTGATAATGGTCTCAAGACCCCTTCGATTCCATCGTAATCGTATGTTGTTATATAAATAGTCCATCCTGAAAGGTCGCTTGTGTCAAGTGTTGAAAGTGGAATCATAAAGGTTATTTTATTTTCTTGTTTATTAACCTGCGTAGTAGGGGCAGGAGTTATTGGATCACCATATTTATTAGCTGATGAGTTCTCTGAACTGAAAAGACTGATACCCCAACCGGTTGCGTAAACTTCGTAATCCCAATCTAAGCTATTAGGCATAGTTGCATTTTGAAATGGTAATTCTACTGCTCCTTTTTTGTCAGGGTCGTCGAAGAAGATTTGAAATGTCACATGATCGAATCCGTTTGCAGGGTTCCAGATATCAGTCACATTCTCCATAGTTACAACCATCCTAAGCATAGTTCCAATTTGTATCAATTCAACCTCTTTAATATCCATCTGTTTGTTGAAAGTTGGGTCTTTTGGGTAAGAATAAGTTCCATTAGGTCCTTTATCGTCTCCCAGAGAGTCTTCAACTATTTTAAGAGTCACCATTGGAATTTCGAAATTAATATTATAACTTTCTGAATAATCAACTATTAATGGAGTTCTTCCGTAGGCTTTAACGAATATGTTGTGTTGCCCAGGTGTGAAATCCGAGATGTTTATTGGGATTTCCCAAGGTTCATTTTGTTTTTGTGTGAGATTGATTTTAGCATATTCCTTTTCCTCACGATCAACGATTACCTGAATAGATTTTGCGTTTGATGCTGTTCCTTTTAATACGAAGTTTTCAGAGAAGGTTTGACCTTCTTCTAAATTTGTAATTTCTACAGATACTTCTTCTTCCTTGACAGGGTTAATTTCATTCGTTACCTCGAATATACCGATTGCCTTAGCGTTTAACAAGATATTCAAAGGCGAAGAGTATACGATTTCTTTGTTAATCATATTGTTTACTAAAATGGGTTTAAGAATGGTACCTTCATCAATCCCTAAATCAACATCTGTAGCATGTTTTTTATTGGAAGATGTATTCATCAAAATAATATAAGATTTTGATTCATCTTTTACTTTATAAATGAAAGGTCCTGGACCTAATTCATCTGCGAAGAGAACTTCTACTTTTCCATATCTGAAGGTTGGTATATTTTTCCTTAATTCAGTTAATTCTTTGATGTACTGAAAGGTAGGTGTTGTTGTATCAAAGTGGTCAACTCCTCCAGAAGCAAATCCCTGTTCAAACATTGCTGCCCGTGTTTCAACAAAGTTTTGTTCGGTACCGTAATATATAGTTGGTATTCCTGGAATAGTGAATATAAAAGTTAAGGCCTGCTTGAGACTGTTTATATCAGAACCTTTTAGGAATCTATCCATATCGTGATTATCAATAAAGGTTATCATTCTTGAAGGATCTTTGTACATAGTTTCTCTTTGATTTAATCGATACTCCAAGTAAGATGTTGGTTTTCCTTCTTTAAACACACGCTTGATATCCGTTTGAAGAGGAAAATCTAACATTGAATTAAATCCAATTTCCATATATTCATTTAAAGATTTCTCCGCTACGTTCGTGAACGGTTGAGGTGTTATCCATGCCTCACCATAAGTTAAGAAATCATTTTTTTCAACTTTTTGCGCTATTTCATATATTCCATTTTCTCCATTTAAAAATTCTTCCCAAAATTCATTTGGAACATATATAGCGGTATCTATCCTAAAACCATCTATATCCGCTTCTTCTATCCAAAAAGTGTAAGAATCTTTCAAAGCTTCAATCACTAAAGGATTCTCAGTGTTCAAATCATCTAACTGAGAAAATTCGGTATTATATTGGTTTGGATTTTTAATTTCAGAGGGCCAATGATAAACATTCAATTTTCTTTGTTCTGGATCGTTATAATCATTCATATTGAAAGGATACTGGTCGGGTTTGTTTGTTGGAACACTTTGATTGTTTAAAAAATATCGTCCGTTTTTGTAAATCAAAAAATTACCCGTATGATTCGCTACGATATCTTGAATTACATACATACCTCTTTTGTGAGCTTCTTCTACAAATTTTTTGTAAAGTTCTACATCTCCAAAATGTTCTTCTACCTTTTTAAAATCTCTTGCCCAGTAACCGTGATAACCTCCATAATTCACACTTCCATCCCACCATTGGTTAGCGACAGGCGGTGTAACCCAGATTGCAGTTGCCCCTAATTCTTTTATATAATCTAACTGGTCGATCAAACCCTGGATGTCTCCACCATTGTACTTTGAGTTTACTATTCCACTTTCTATTCCTGAATCTGTTAGTACATCGTTGGAAGTATCTCCATTTGCAAACCTGTCTATCATAACAAAATAGATGATCTGATCTTCCCAATTTGGAGAAGGTGTTCCAGAAAAAACAAAGGAAGCTAAAAAAAGAAACAATGTTACTAAACCTAAGTATCTTTTCATTTCTCCATCCTCCTTTTAACTTTTGTAATAATGGAAACGTTTTACTAAAAAATTATAACATAAATTTGAGCGACGTGCAAATCCAAGTAATACGCATAACAAAAAGGGATGCATTGTGCATCCCTTTAAGTGCTTAACGATTATTCATTGAATTCTATGAGGCCTAAGTCTCCATCTTTTCTTTCATAAAGAACGCTTATGGCATCATTTTCTGGATTTCTGAAAACGAAAAATGAATGGCCTAAAAGTTGCATTTGTAACATTGCTTCTTCAACGCTCATAAGAGTTAGATCAAAATTTTTTGTTCTCACAATCTTTGGAGCATCAGGTTTTTCTTCAATTTCTGATTCATTTTCTTCAGCTAAATCAAGATTTTTAATGTCAGGATTTTGAAGATTTTGTTCTATTTCCATACGTGCCTTTTTATCTGTTCTACTTTGTTCTTGTAAACGATTCTTTAGTTTTCTGATTTTTCTTTCCAAAGAGTCTGTTACCTCATCAATAGCTTCATAAAGATCGTTACTTCTTTCTTCTACTTTTATGATTTTACTTAAAGGATTAATGTGGGTAGTTATTTCAACTTTGTATATGCCCCTCTCTTTTGTTATTCTGACATCAGAAGGAGAGACAATATCAGGATGTTTTTTGAGCAAATGGTCTGGTTTACTCATTCTTTTTTCGATATAATTCTCTAAAGCTTCGGTAAGTTCTACTTCCTTTGTATAAACTTTATACTCCATCTAAATCACCTCCAGATTTGAATAGTTGCTATACTTATATCTATATTTTTGCATTAAATATGAATATTGTTTTCAGAGTAATATTTATACTAACGTAGTGGGGGGATTAACATAAATTTTGATGTCTCTAAAATGTTTTTTAAGCGTTGAGTATAAAAAGTCATGATTTTTCTGTTTACTTTTTATAATGATTTGATACCTGTAATTCCCTCTTAATTTGGAAATGATTGGCACAACGGGTCCCAATATTTCAATATCAACTTGATTTTCAATTTTACTCAACTCTTCGACGATTTCATTTGCTTTAGCCTTTGCTTTGTCAGCGGAAGGGTTGTTCACTAAAATCATAAATAATGTGACGAACGGAGGATATCCGTATATTTTCCTTTGTTCAAGATCATTCTCTGCAATTAGGTCAAAATTATGATCAATTAAAGATTTATAAATATGATTCTCTGGTTGAAAACTCTGAATGATAACTTTGCCTTTCTCTTTCCTGCCAGATCTTCCTGCAACCTGCATCAGCAAAGAGGCTGTGCTTTCTTGAGCGTTGTAGTCAGGAAAGTTGAAATATCTGTCAGCGTCAAGAATGACTACTAAATCTAAATCTTGAATATCCAAACCTTTAGTGATCATCTTAGTTCCAACAACGATCTTTTTCCCTGGTTCTTTCATGAAATTAAAAGTGTTTCGTAAATCTTTGAATGTTTTTATAACCGTCCTATCAACCCTTACTAGAGGTTGTGAAGGGAACAATTTAGCCAATTCAGCCATAACCCGTTCCGTACCGAAACCTCTTGTTTGAAGTTTAAAGCCTCCACACTTTGGACAAAAATTTGGTAATTCACTTTCCTTTCCACAGTAATGGCATCTTAATTTTCTTTCATTTTTATGAAAGGTTAATGAAACATCACACTCATCACATTTGAATATATATCCGCAGTCGCTGCAAATTACATAATTGGCATATCCTCTTGTTGGCGTGAAAACAATTACTTTTTTGTTTTTTTTCAAAGAAATTTCTATATTTTCTACTACCTTTTTGCTGAATATCCAGTTATATTTTTCATCTTTTTTCATATCAACTATTTGGACTTCAGGCATTTCGGTAAAGTACCTTGTATGTATTTTTTCAAGATAAAAAAAGTTCGCTTTTGCCTTGTACAGATCAATCACCCGTGGTGTTGCTGATGAAAGTATCAGTTGAATGTCTTCTAAATCTTTTCTAAAACAAGCCGTATCTATCGCATCGTAACTAACGTTTTCTATCTGATAGTAAGATTGATCATGTTCTTCATCGATTATAATCATTTTTAAATCTTTCATGGGTATGAAAATGGCGCTTCTTGTTCCTATGACTAAGTCCAATTCACCATTCACGGCTTTGTACCAAGTTTGTACTCTTTCGCTACTTGTAAGTCCGGAATGGTAAAACGCTGCATTGTAGTTAGCAAATCGTTTTTTTAACCTGATCATTAGCTCCGAGGTTAAAGAGATTTCTGGCACTAAAAGAAGGACTTTCCCGCCATTTTCCAAGATAGGCCTTGCAACTTCAAAAAATACTTCTGTTTTACCGCTCCCCGTAACCCCATACAATAAATGTGGTTTATCAGAATTTGCTTTTATTGCTTCAACTGCTTGCCTCTGTTCATCATTTAAAGAAATTTCTGTATTTTCTTCGTAAATTGGGAAACCTTCAGATAATTCAATTATACCTTTTTTCCATAAAGTGTTCAAAACGGTGGAACCTTTTTTCAAAATACCTTGTGAGTACAGATCGCTTTCTAAGGTTTCACCGTTTATGGATAGATAATTTATTACCTCTCTGGCAGATTTTGACACATTGAACTTCCACATCTCTTTTAAGTCCATTTTTAGGCTAACAAACTTATCTATTTTCTTTGTAATTTCTTTTCTGTATAGTTCTATCTCAATTAAATTTGAATCTAAATATTCTCTTAACTGCTTGTTGGCTTTTGAAGCATTATCAAAAGATTTTAAAAATTGCTTGTAAAAAATAGGCTTTTGAATAGGAGAAAAAGAACTTTTTGGTGTAATTCTCAGTTTATAAATATCCGAAGAAAGAGGAGGAAAAAACAATCTTGCAACCTCCCCAATAGGAGCCATAAATTTTGAGCTTACCTTTTCCATAAGTTTGATGTGCTTTTCATTTAAAAAACTCTTATTATCCAATGGAAATGCGATTTCTTTTATTTTGTCGAATTCTGTAGTTTCAGACTCTTTGTAAACTAAACCAGGAAGGAACTTACCTCTTAAATCAATGATAACTCTTTGACCTATCTCTAATTTTTTATCGCTTTTATAGGTAAACCCATTAAAAACCATTTGTCCTATGGGGATTACTTCATAATAATACATCTAAATCCTCCAATTTCACTCGCTAACAAGTACAAGAAAACTTTTACCTGGCATTTTTTCTATGGTATTAAAGCTTTCTCCAGTTAAGATATCTCTGTAACTTCCGTTCAAATCGTACTCAATTTCAATTTGTGAATCTTTAGAATTTAGTGCAATTATGACATTCTCTGATTGATAGCGTCTTTCATAAATTAGAACACTTTCATCTGCATACAGTACTGTATAATCACCTTTTCTCAAGGCATCACTTTCTTTTCTTAATTCCGCCAACTGAGAGTACAAGTCTAAAATTTCCATATTCCACTTACTATCATCCCAGTAAAATGGAACTCTGCAAAATGGATCTGTGGTCCCCGTCATGCCTATCTCATCACCATAATATATTAGAGGTGACCCTATAAACGTCATTTGAAGTACGACAGCTAATTTCATTCGTTGTGTATCTTCACCGAGAGCAGTTAGAATTCTTTCAGTATCGTGTGAACCCAAAAGGTTCCATAACCCATGCAACACTTGTGGTGGATATTTGTCTATATATGCGTTAGTGGTATTAACAAAGTTAATAGCCCTTCCACCTTTGGCATATGCGATAGCCGCATCTCTGAAGATGTAATTCATTACAGAGTCGAAACTTGGATCTTCAAAATAAGAAGTGGCATCTCTCCAAAATTCTCCGACAACTAGGGCTTCTTGGTTTATGTTTTTAATGTTTTCGTAAAGAGCTGACCAATAAGTTTCAGGGAGTTGATCAACCGCGTCCATTCTCCATCCATCTATACCAAAACTCATCCATTTACCAATTACCTGATTTATGTATGCCCTTACCTCGGGATTTTCGTTGTTTAATTGAGGGAGATCAGCGTATCCATGCCAACCTTCGTAACTTTCTGTAGATTTTTTGATAGGAAATGACTTAATATAATACCAATCCAAATAATCGGATTTTTCTTGTTTGAGAAAGTTTTCTTTCATCGCGAAGAATTCTGTTCCTGTATGATTAAATACGCCATCTAAGATTACTTTGATATCTGACTCATGTAACGCCTCTAGCATATTAGAAAAGACTTCTTCGTCTCCAAAAGAATCATCAATTTTTAAATAATTTGTTGTATCGTATTTATGGGGAGTCTGAGCTTCAAAAATGGGGTTGAAGTAGATGGCTTCCACACCAATGTAATCTAAATGATCAATTGAGTCAATGACCCCTTGCAGATCTCCACCATAAAAACCAAAAGAAAGAGAATTTCTATTATGTGGACCGTTCCAACTGTAGGTTCCTTGTGGATCATTGGAAGTATCACCATTTCTGAATCTATCAGGAAATATTTGATAATAGATCCTTCCTTTCGACCATTCTGGTATATCAAAATATGAAATTATAGGATGATTAAAGTCGAATTCAAAAAACTCTTCTGTTCCGTTGAAACCGTATATTATTTCTTCGCTATCGTGGATCAAAAATCTATACTTTAAAACTTCAGCTTCGGTAAATACGTGGAACCTATAAATGATGGTGTTGCTTGATTCTATTACAGATTTTTGTATGGAGGATGCGTTGGCTTGTAGTTCAACGTCTTCAACATCATTTTTTTCGAATTCTATTGAAAGATATATTTCGCCCTTTTGAACCGGATTTATATATCTTCTTTCGTTATCGAAATAAACCTTTTTAACTGAGCCATCGCCAACTTTTGGAAAAACAAATGATTCCTGAACGGTGCGTACATTGAAGATTTCACCGTTATAGGTTTCTATATCCTCGTTTGAAAAATCTATCGTTCTTTTTCCATCTACGATGAATTTATACAGGTATTCACCAGGTTCTAAATCAACATTGTAACGCCACAGTCCGGTGAAGCTTTTTTCCATGGCAATAGGCTCAAAGTTGTTAAAACTGGCAACTAAATAAACAGAAGTTGCTTCTTTCGAGTATAAAAACGTAGTGCTAACAGAAAAAGAAACAACAGCAAAAGTAAGTATCATGACAACGAATAATGCTTTCTTCATGAAAGTAACCCCCCTATCAATGAAAAAAGTTTTCTGACTTCAGATAGTAATCCTATACCTTATTAACTAATTGTTTCTACTTTTTCTATTACCCTTTTTGCCAAGTTAACGTAGACATTTGTTACTTCTGGAGTTCCGAAATAAGCAACGGGTTTACCTGCATCCATGTTTTCTCTGACGGTTGAATCCAAAGGAATTTGTGCAAGTAATTCTAAATTGTATTTTTCTGCTAAAGATTTTCCGCCGTTTTCACCAAAAATGTAGTGTTTAGTTTTACAATTTGGGCAGATAAAATAAGACATATTTTCAACTATACCGATAATTTGCTTATCCATTTTTTTCACAAAATTAATAGCTCTTTCTACGTCGTCTTGCGAAACGACAGAAGGTGAAGTAACGATCAAAGAACCCTTTATCTTTTCCACGTTTTGGAAAACTGTTAAAGGTTCATCTCCCGTACCTGGAGGTGCATCGATAATTAGATAGTCTAATTTACCCCAAGCAACATCACCAATAAATTGCATTATAGCACCTGTTTTTAAAGGACCTCTCCAGATAATAGCCTCATTGTCGCTATCTAAAAATTGGGAAATAGAAATAACTTTTATTCCGTGTACTTCAGGGGGTAGTATTTCTCCTCCAACAGCAGAAACTTTGGCTTCTCTCCCCCCCAACATTCTTACTACATCAGGACCATGTAAATCAATATCCAAAAGCCCTACTTTTCGACCCTCTAGAGCCAGAGCAACCGCTAAATTCACCGCAACAGTGGTTTTTCCAACTCCTCCTTTACCGCTCATAACCATAATAACGTTATCAATATTTTCGAGTTTTTTAGAAGCCTTATCTTTCCTTTCCTTTAGGTCAGCCATTTTACTCCTCCTATCGATTATTGTTCTTATATTTACTCAATAATCTTTACTTCATAGGTCATCTCTGTGGAACCTCTAAATGTGGCGGTTGCTCCACAATATTTCTCTTGTGAAAGTTGAGCAGCTCTTTGTAATCTATCCATGGGTAGATCTTTTCCCTTGAATTCGTAAATTATATGAATCTTCGTGTATTTTTTGGGATGCTCCTCACTTCTTTCTGCTAATATTCTCAAGTTCAAGGCATCGTACTTTACTTTCATTTTGTCCAAAATCGTTACTACATCTATTCCCGTACATCCGCCTAAACCAGCGATTAAGTACTCCATGGGCCTTGCAGCCGAGTCATAACCAAGGTTCTCTGGATCTGCGTCTACATGAATATCATGACCAGAAGGTGTTTTCATGTAAAAGTGACTACCGTGTGTGTTTTGCAATAAAAATTCTGTCATCGTTAAAACCTCCATTATAGTTTTATAACTCTCCTTCGCCCCGCTGCCCACCTAAATACTAAATTTAAATCTTTCTTGTATCAAATTATATCATGAAAAAGTGATTAATAAGTTGAAATTAAGTTTCTATAGGTTTTAATTTTGAGATGTAATGTCTTAAAATTTTTAGATTTTTTCAGCTACCTATTTATTTTAGCTAATTTGATAGTAAAGCATATTGACTTGACGAAAGAATATAAATATAGTATAATTTATCTTGACAATGCAGGTGTAGCTTCAGTCGGTAGAGCGCCGCCTTGGTAAGGCGGAGGTCATGGGTTCGAGCCCCATCACCTGCTCCAGCAAATCAGTGCGGATATAGCTCAGCGGTAGAGCACTTGCTTGCCAAGCAAGGGGTCGTGGGTTCGAATCCCATTATCCGCTCCAAAACCCGGGTTAAACCCGGGTTTCATTTTCTGAAAGGAGAAAGTTAAAATGAGTTTTCAACTGACAGATGTTGAATCTGGACAAGTATACTACGCAGATGAAAACACCAAATTCATTGATATAGCTAAAAAATTCGAGAAATCTTCTGGAAAAATGGTTTTATACGTAAAATTCAACAACGACATTAAGGAATTGTTCAGCAAAGTTCCTAAAAGTGGAAGTATACAATTTTGCGACATTACAACACCCGATGGAGTGCGTATTTATAGGCGAGGGCTTTTCTTTGTTTTGTATATTGCCCTAAAAGAAATCAATCCAGAAGATAAGTTCTATGTAAATAACACTCTCAACGATGCCATGTATTGCGAATTTAAATCTGGAGAACCTTCGGAAGATTATTTATTGCTACTAGAAAACAAGATGAGAGAAATCATTGAAAAAGACATAGTATTTGAAAAGAAAACCATTGATAAATTCGATGCTATAAAAATGTTTACGGATATAGGAGAAGAAGATAAAGCCTTACTTTTCAAATACCGAAAGAAAAGTACCGTTAATATATATTATGCTGATAAATATTTTAACTATTTTTACGGATATCTTCCTTATTCAACTGGATATGTCAATAAGTTCAAATTGAAAAAGGTAGAAAAGGGTTTCGTTATAATTCACCCCACAAATAGTTTTCACAACTTTGTTCCAGATTATAGTTATTCACCAAAATTATTTGCAACTTTCGAAGAATACAAAAACTGGTTGGACATTATGGAAATAACAACTGTAGGAGAATTAAACTCCATAATCTCTCAAGGTGCCGAAAAAGTAAGAGATATAATTAGAGTAGCAGAAGTTTTACACGAAAAAAAATATGCACAGATAGCTGATGAAATAGTGAATAGAAAAAGTGTAAGACTGATAACGATAGCTGGACCTTCTTCTTCAGGGAAAACTACAAGTGCCAAAAGAATTGCTTTACATCTTAAAGTGCATGGATTAAGGCCTATTTCAATATCGTTGGATGACTTTTTCTTGGAAAGAGAGAAGACCCCGCGGGATGAAAATGGTAATTACGACTTTGAAAGCATAAATGCGTTAGATTTAGAATTGTTTAATGACACAATGGTTGATCTGATAAACGGGAAAGAAGTTACCCTCCCAAAATTCGACTTCAAAACTGGTAAAAGATTTTGGCGAGATGAACCCTTGAAAATAAAAGAAAATCAACCTATTATTATAGAAGGAATACATGGTTTGAACGAGCTTTTAACCGCTTCTATTTCAAAAGACCAAAAATTCAAAATCTATGTGAGTTCTTTAACTCAAATGAACTTAGACAGTATGGATAGAATTCCTACAACGGATACTAGACTTATAAGAAGGTTAGTGAGGGATTATTACTTTAGAGGTTATTCCGCCGAAGATACATTAAAAATTTGGCCTTCGGTTGTGAAAGGCGAACATAAAAACATATTTCCTTTTCAGGACGAAGCAGACATTATGTTCAATTCTCACCTAGTTTACGAGCTGTCTGTTTTGAAATTATTTGCAGAACCTTTATTGCTAAGCATTGATAACTTTCATCCTGAATATACAGAAGCTAAAAGGTTACTGAGATTTTTGGATTACTTTCTTCCAATCACAGAACTCGAAGAAATACCCAAAACTTCAATAATAAGAGAATTCATAGGCAAAAGTGCTTTTAGATATTGATTTAAAAAAGGTGGGCGGGCAGCCCCAGTAATTTGTTAAAAAAAAGGAGACATGTGATTTGCATGTCTCCTTTTTCTTTTCTTATAAATATTAACCCTTTACAGAACCTTGTGTTAATCCTCCTATTATCCATTTTTGGAGAGACAAAAATAAAATAATCATCGGAACTGCACCCAATAGCGAGGCTGCGGTGAACAATCCCCACTCTGTTTCATAAGGTCCTGTGGAGAAGGTTTGTAATCCAACGGCATAGGTATAATTTGCTTCGCTTTGTAATATTATTCTTGCCATGACAAACTCGTTGAATATGTTCATGAAGGTAAGTATCATAACAACCGCTATTATTGGTAAAGATAGAGGCAAAACAATCCTCCAAAAGGTTTGGAACCTTGTAGCACCATCGATCATTGCAGATTCTTCCAAAGAGTCTGGAATAGTGTCGTAGTAACCTTTGAACAACCACATGTTGTATGCAATTCCTCCCATGTATGCAAAGATCAATCCATCCAAGGAATCCAAACCAAATACTCCAAAGTTATCACCCATAAATTTCAATATGCCATAAATCGCAATCATAAACATTACTCCTGGGAACATCTGAATTATCATCAAGAAGAATAATCCCTGCTTTCTTCCTACAAATCTCATCCTTGAGAATGGATAAGCCGCAACCGATGTTATTAAAACTGTTAATACTGAGGTTATACCGGCTACTATTATGGAATTTAGAAGCCAGCGCATGAATGGTTTCCTTACTTTTGCTGACCAATCTTCTTGCAACAAGTAAAGATCTTTATCAATATTCCTAAGTTTGGACTTTAACTCGGAGTATTCTGTATAATTGGATAGATCACTAACTATCCTTGAAGCACGAGCTATATCAGCCGAAGCCTTACCGTATTGTGTGTTGTAAAGTGTTTGAATCTCTGAAAGCGGTACTATAGTAGTTACGTTACCACCTTGATTCAAAGTAAGGTATTCATTGAGATTGGTCTTGAATATATTAAGGTTTTCTTCCATTTGATTTTGGATAACCGTCAGCGTTTCTCTTCCAGTGTCAAATCTTTGCTTAGATTCCAATAGGTTGCTGTACCAATTCATTAATACGTATCTGTTACGATCCGGCTTGAAATATGGATAATAATTCGAGCTCATGAAAGATGCGTAATTCACCGATTCAAAGTTGTTACTTATTTCTTGGTCGGAACTTTCCATATAAACCAACAAAAAAGGAAGATTTTGTACCTTTTCTAAGTTAGTTAAAATCTCTTCATTTTCTTGTTGAATCTGACTAAGCGTGGTCTGAATTTCGTTTTTTTGCTCTCTTAAAGTATTTAATTGAGCACTGTATTGTGCTAACTGTTGAGTGTTTGCATTGTATTGTGATGTTAATGGGAGCAATTCGTCTATGTTTTCAGAGAGTTTTAGAGTTGAGCTTTTTGCAGCTTGATAGCTCGGTGAAATTGATGTTGAATCTCTTATAGCGTATATTTTTGTGAAATTATCGCTTAGAAATAGATAAACTTCGGTGAAAAGCTCGAGCGTTTCTACAAATCCATTTTCTATGAACATTTCTATAGAATTTAAATCTTTGTAAGCTGAAGGAATTGCCTGCGAAAATTTTTGAACGTTATCGTAAAAAGATCTATCTTCCCCAAATAAAGGAGTCTTTCCTTCTACATTCGTTAAGTCTTGTCTACTTAATATGTTATAGGCAGCATCTAATCTTTCTTTTTCTACTATGAATATATCAAAAAGAGCAGATAGGCTGTTGTATATTTCACTATTTTGCCTTTCTAAAAGTGCCTGTTGTGAATTGATTTGGGATATTTGTGAGTTTATATCGTTTAATTCTGCTTCTAATTGAGATACTTGATTTATAGACTCCCCGTATAATTCGTTGGTTTGAATTTGAATACTATTTTGGATATTTTCTATTTCTGTTTCAATTGAACTCCATCTTTCAGACAATGATAAAATGCTTTCCTCAAACCTTTCAGCTTCGGGCTCTTCTTGCACCCATCTCCTATATGTTCTTACCCTCCAAGCAGAAGTTTTAAGAGGTATTTGTAGTATCGTATTTACTGTTTCTATATAGTATTTGCTGTCTTTATTCAAAGAACTGTTTTCCAAGTTAGTTATTATTTCTTTTCTTTGAGTAAAATACTCAGTTAACAATGTTTGCAATTGCGTAGTGTCAACGTCTATCTTCATGCTTTGGGATAGACTTAATACTGTGTTTAACTCTTCTTGGAAGGTTTGATAATCTTCTTTTCTTATGTTGTTTATCTCGTTATAAAACTGGTCTTTATACTGAGTTTCGTAAATTGTAAATATTTCATCATACGAGCTTTCTAAATCATCAAAGTTCTTTTGGGTTTCGGCAAAGTATTCTTCCAAGCTGGTTATGTACTTCGTTGCTTTGTTTTGTGCTTCTGCTGTAGATAGTCCACTATACTCTCCAATGTACGAACTTAGAGCATTGAGTTCATTTATTAATTCTGGGACATTTGGAGTTTGAAGGATTAAATCCTTATAATTATTCACAGTCAATCTGTTCGAAAACAGTTTTGGTGAAAAAGCAGCATTATCTCTTCTTATCGATGTAGAAATCAACCATACAAGGGGAAAGAGTATGATTACAATACAGATTATTAGTATGATATGCCTTAAAGTGTAATTTTTCTTTTCGATCATTGCCATTATCTACTCACCTCTTCAAAGGAACCCGAGAATCTAAAGTTAAAGTAGCTAAACACGGCTATTATTGCGAATATGATCATAGAAATAGCAGAGGCAAAACCAAAATCTTGACCCTGTGATCCTTCAAAGGCTAATTTATACACGTATGAGATCAAAATGTCAGTCGAACCTGCAGGGGTATTAGTTCCAGCCATTGCTGGTCCACCACCTGTAAGTAGATATATAAGTGTAAAATTATTAAAATTGAAGGCAAAACTCATAACGAGCAACGGTGCAACAGCAACCATTAAAAGCGGTAACGTGATCTGCCTGAATTGTTTCCATCTGGTTGCGCCATCTATAACTGCTGCTTCGTATAGCTCCCCTGGAATACTTTGTAAGGAACCGAGGTTTATAGTCATCATGTAAGGAAATCCCAGCCAAGTGTTGGTTATCAAAATCGCAACTTTTGCCCAAAATGGATCGTTCAACCATTTTACGGGTTCTATTCCTAAGTTTCCAAGTATGAATTTGTTGATGATTCCGTACGTTTCGTTGAAAAATCCATTTCTCCAAACCAAAACAGAAATAAAGGCAGGTATCGCCCAAGGGATTATCAATAAAGTACGGTAAACTATTTTTCCTTTTAGGTTTACATCATTTAGCACTAAGGCAAATGCGAGTCCTACTACGAAAGTAAACAAAACACTTAAACCTGCGTAGGCAAAAGTCCAACCAAAAATTTTAAAAAATGGTCCAGAGATTCTAGGATCAGTTATTATTTTTGCAAAGTTTTCCCCACCTATATAGTCTTTGTATCCCATCAATCTGTACAATTCCCCATTCTCATTGTAATCCCAAAAGGCTGAGTCTCTTTCAACTAATTCTTTGTTGGTTAGGGTGTTTACTACAACCGTTTTGTATATCTCTCTTTCTCCGTCAACTATAACTTTAACCGATGTATCGTAAACTCTATAGGCTTCCGAGAACTTTCTGAATACTGTTGAACTGGAGAGACGTAGATTTTGATCTTGCAATACCAAATTTAAAGATTTTAAATAATTCTGTCTCAGCACAGAATTGTAAAATGCTGAATTTGTAGAGGTAAGTGGATCAACAGGAGAGTAAAAATAAGAGTATCTGATTCCACTATCTTTTTCAATGGCTATTATTGAATCACTACCAGTGGTTCCTAAACTCTCAGTGGGGCGTATTAGTGTGTAAGTTGTATCGTTTACGTTTACCTCGTCATTTTCGACTGGGAACAATTCAGATTCTGCGTATATTAGGTTACCTCTTGAATCGTATTCTAAAGTTACGGGTTTTTCAGATAAATACATATTGTTTTCGTCATATAAAAGTAATAAAAAGTCTTCGGTTGGTTTGTATTGTTCATCGTATCTTACAAATACTTTGAAATCATATGTTTTAGGATCTTCTGGTTCAAAGTAGTACGTTGGATCTGTGAGAAGAGTATCTATAGCGTTGGTTCTCGTGAATAAATGTCCCGTACCGTAATTGGTGAATGAGGTATCTATTGTATAATAAATTGGATATATAGTTAAAACAAAGAGAAAAAATAGAGCAGGTAACGTATACCTGTATGGGTAAGCTTTTTTAGAAAAAATCGCCCAATCCGTCAAAACAAGAAAAATACTTATAACTACGCCCAATCCATAGTTGGCAAGTATGAATAAAAGAAGTATTGCCCATACAAGAAGTGCATTCAATACCCCAATGAATATCCAAATTAAAAACTTAGTAAACTTATTCATGAACCGCCCTCCCATAAATTTGTGCTTTAAAAAAAGGAGAGGGAGTTACCCTCCCCTTTTTGTTGGTTAAAAAATTAATATCTTTTAATCTTATAAAGATCAATTAAAGGTATTTATTACAAAGCAGCTTTTATCTTCGATACGGCATCGTTAAGAGCATCTTCTGGTGTTTGTGTTCCGTTAATAATGTTGTTAAGAGCATCACTCATAGGTTGCCATACAGATTGCATTGCAGGTATATTAGGCATGGGTATGCCGCCTGCTGCGCTTTCTGTGAATGCTGCAACCATTTCTACAGGAACTGGTCCACCTTGTTCGTCTACTATTTTGGCTACATCCAATCTTGAAGGACCTCTTGGATCAGCTATATAAAATTGATATATACCTTCAGCTGTTGCCAAGTAATTGATAACAAATTCCATAGCAAAGGCCTTATTTTCTGATCTAGAATTGATCATCAATCCTTGCGAACCAACAAATGGTTTCATCGTTTTACCTGGCTCAACCTCTATGCTTGTTAATGGGACTACGCCAAAGTCTATACCTGCATCTAAATATGTTTTTACAGCCCATGGACCGTTTATCATCATCGCAATTAACCCGTCTGTAAACATGGAATCCATAATATTGTAGTTCATACCTTGAGGCATTATACCTTCGTCGAAGAAACTCTTCAAAAGATATCCGGCCTTTATAGCTCCTTCATTGTTCAATCCGATGTCGGTTATATCGTAACCAGTTTTAGGATCGTATCCAAAAACATATGCACCGTATCCGCTAAAGAAACCATAGGTTTGATAAAAATCGTTAGGAACAACAGCGAAACCAACCGTTTCATCTGTTGTTAATTCTTTTGCTAAAGCCATTAGCTCGTCTATACTTGTTGGAACTTCATCATCGCTTACATAATCCTTGTTGTATAATAATCCAACTGCTTCAATAGCGTAGGGCAATCCATACAACTTACCTTCATAGGAGAAAGCTTGAATTCCTGACGGAGCAAATTTGTCAAGTTCAATGGCAGATTTTGGAATAGGTTCAAGTAAACCATTTAATGCTAATTCTCCAACCCAATCATTAGCTCCAACTATTATGTCAGGACCTTCTCCTGCTTGTGCTGCGGTTAGGAATTTTGACTTGATATCGCCGAAATTAACCATTTGCACTTCGACATCTATACCAGTGTCCCGGGTAAACTCCTGACCGATCCTTCTCATAAAGTCAACTTGCAATTCAGAAGACCACACGGTTAAAGTTTGTGAAAAAAGTGAAAGTGCTCCTACTAACATTACCAAAGTTAAAATTAAGCCTTTTTTCATCTTAATACCCCCTTTTGAGTGTTTTTTCTTTATGGAAACGTTTTTACTAAACTAATTATAACAAAAAAGGATACAATTTCAAATCGGGATTATTGGCGATTAAATCCGGTTAAAGGTGATTATCAAGAATTATTTCCGATTAAGAGCAAAAATCTCAGTTTTTCGATATTTTTCTCAAAAATTTAAATAGGATAAATTGCTGTATCTTCATTCTGAAAGCTTTCTGCCAGGTTTAGGTCAATGTTAAGTGAACGAACGTAATTATTTTTCAAGAATTTTTTACCAACTTCTTTGAATAAAACGTAGGTCAATAAATCTTCATCATTCTGAGCCAATATGCCTATTTCCTTTTTCGCTTTTTCTAGCTCAGGTTCTAAATCATCTGCTGGTCTATAGTCTATGGGTTTCTCATTGCCTAATGCTAATTTGTATAATTCTTCGTCTACTGGGGCAGGTGGTTTTCCATACAGACCTTTCAAATAATTTTTTACTTCGTTAGTTATCATTGAATATCTTTTACCAGTTAATACGTTTAAAACAGCTTGAACTCCTACGATCTGACTAGTGGGGGTTACCAAAGGGGGATATCCTAAATCTTTTCGAACCTTAGGTACTTCTTGTAGAACATCGCTTAATTTATCTTCAGCCTTTTGTGACTTTAGTTGAGAAACTAAATTAGAAAGCATACCTCCAGGGATTTGAGCATTTAATATTCTGGCATCTATTGATTCCATCTTGACATCGTACTCACTGTATTTCGACCTTACCTTCCAAAAATATTCAACCAATTTCATTATTGTTTTTGTATCTAGATCTAAGTCGTAGGTGTAGACAAAAGGTTCGACCGCTGGTTCTGAGGTACCGTTAGCAAAAGGGCTCAACGCTAAATCCAGAATGTCTGCTCCAGCTTCTACTCCAGCGAAATAAGCCATAGAAGCAAGACCAGTGGTTGCGTGAGAATGAATATCAACAAGGATGTTGAATTTCTTCTTGATTTCTTTTACCAAATCATAGGCATCTTTTGGTTTTAACAATCCCGCCATATCTTTTATAACAATTGAATCGACGCCTCTTTCCACTAATTCTTTTGTATAATTTAAATAGTACTGCAGATTGTGAACGGGACTAACGGTGTAACATATAGCTCCTTGAACATGAATATTTCTTTTTTTTGCAACCTCTATAGACTTTTCCAAGTTACGAATATCGTTTAAAGCATCGAAAACCCTTATGATATCCATGCTGTAGTCAGCTACTTTGTTAACGAATAATTCTACCACGTCATCGGCATAATTTCTGTATCCAACTAAATTTTGCCCTCTTAGAAGCATTTGGATTTTGGTATTTTTTAATTTCGCTCTTATGGTTTTTAGCCTTTGCCATGGATCTTCGTTGAGGTATCTT
Organism: Petrotoga sp. HWHPT.55.6.3; assembly: GCF_002895495.1. Classification (NCBI taxonomy): domain Bacteria; kingdom Thermotogati; phylum Thermotogota; class Thermotogae; order Petrotogales; family Petrotogaceae; genus Petrotoga; species Petrotoga sp. HWHPT.55.6.3. The sequence goes on from NZ_AZRJ01000015.1 coordinate 51,448, forward strand.
ATGCATGAATCGTAAGTAGCCCCACCCCATACTTCCATAGAATAATAGCCAACTTGATCGAAGTCTGTCAATTGACCTTCAAAATCATCCATTTTTAATCTCGTTGCTATTAAAGATTGTTGCCCGTCTCTTAAAGTTGTATCAACTATATATGGTTTTTTATTCATCTTATTCAACTCCTTTTGTAAAAATTTCTTTTAAAAATCTTTAAAATTGGAAGCCCTATAATATACGTTGCAACAGCTTCTCCGACTCCTATCCAAAGTACAGAAAAGAAATACGGTACTCCATACAATGGGGCGACATAAGCAGACACCCCAAAGGCGTTAATTAATACGGGAGGAAGAGGAGCTAAATACTCATTTGGCATCTTCCAAGTTATAATTCCTGCTATCAAGGTCAATAAACTTCCAAACCAGATATCCCAAGCACCCAAACCACCTATTATATTTGCTAACAGTGCACCTACGTAGATTCCTGGAATAAATGCAGGATCAAGATAAGTCAGAACCACAAAAGCCTCAGCAATTCTAACCTGTATAGGGCCGAAACTGATAGGTTGAAATATAATACAAAGAACAACATATAATGCCGCTATTAAAGAGGCTCTAACGATCCTTATTGAACTCATATCTCCTCCAAAATGAAAAATCTGGTAAAGTATTTCAACTCTACCAGATTATTTTTAAATTAAAGTTTTTATTGATTTAAAAGTAGATCTATATTCTCGAGTATTTGCTGCCTTTGATTAGATCTTTCTTCATCAAGGCTTTCTGTATTTAATGAATCTAAGGTACCTTTTATTGTTTCCAAATCTTGTCTTACAGATTCAATGTCACCTGTTGAATTATAATACTCTAAAATGTAGGAGTAAACAGTTGCATAATAGTCAAAAGCTACATTAGGATCGTCAGGTTTTACTTGATATAATCTTCCTATAATCTCTATGGAATCTGGATTCACTTCTCTTAATGCCACGAGAGAATTTTCCAAGGCTACATTCATTTGTTCTACATCGTTTGTTAATTCATTGTATTTGCTCTGAATTTCTGGCTCTGTGAAGACTCCATAGGTACCTTGTAAATATGCAATTTCCCTTAAAGCAAATTCTTTTTGGGAGGCTTCGTTACGGAGATCTGTCGACTCGGCGGTGTCTTTGATTTGGGTATAATATTCAATTTGATTATTTATTTCATCGTTGCTATATCCTAGAAATTCTGGATAGGATTGAGCTATATTCAAATAGCTTTCAAAATCATTTTTTTGAGAAATTTTCATAGGAAGTAGATTTTCCACAGTGAAAATATAAGAGACATACCATTCTTCAGGTAACTCATTATCGTTTAATATAGCTTCACGGTACTTCTTTTCAACATTTGCTAAGTCTTCAAAAGATTGCGCATAATAAATATCGTATGCTATATCCAAGGGTTCGTATGAAATTACAAAATCGTAGTTAGATATGTATGGCCCGTACCAATTGTTGATCTGATAATCCACATAACTAGCAGTCAATTGACTTTTTATATCTTCGTCTACTAATAACTCATCCGCTGTTTCATATATCTTTTTGTCTTCAACTCTCACTATTTCATATCCCAACGGAGAACTTAATGGACCGATTATTTCTCCAGGAGTTGAAGAGAGTGAAGCTTCAAATATATTTTCAGAAATATCTCCACGTTTTACCCATCCAACCAATCCACCAACTGATGCTGTTTGAGCGTCTACAGAGTTTTTTGAAGCTGCGTCAGTGAAAGAGATATTATTTTGCAATATCTCAGATTTAAGGTTATTGGCTGTACTTTCATCTACTGTTACAATTCTACTGATTTTAACTGTATCAAATTCGTTTTTGAAATTTTCTAGGTTATCCGAAACATAGGTTGATAGTTCTACTTCTGAGAAATTGGAAAAATAATTTCTTAATTCGTTAATTACCTCATTTCTATACACTAGGCTGCTAACGAAACCACGAAAATATTCTTCTTTTTCAAAAAACATTAAGAAAATTTGCTTTGTGCTTTCATTTCCCATGTATTGACTGTACATCTGATCTGTTTCTTGGGAAATTTTCGTTGCATCCAACGTTATCCCATTATCGTTTAAAAACTTTTCCATGGCTTTGTATTCCATTAAAACATCAGTTATACTTATTAGATCTAATGGTTTGTTAAAATACTGATCGTATTGGGGGTTTTGACTCAACATATTCAATAATGTATTGTGATACTCCCCCATCAATTGATCCAATTCCAAAAAATAAGATTCGTGAATTTGTTCCCCATCCTGTGAAGTTAAATATGCCACTGATTCTGAGAATATTGATACAGAGAGAATTACTAGAATACCAAATACTACTAAAAGTTTTTTCATCTTGGACCTCCTCTGATTTGATAATTTTATACGATATACTGACTTCAAAAACTCTAAAGCCTGTTTTAGCGCCCCTTCGCCCCGCAGCCCGCCCATAAGGAAAAGGAGTTTTTTGCCCTTCCGCCGCTCCCCACCAATAAGGAAAGGAATAGCAATACTTTCATGATAACTGTTAATAATTAAAAGAAGCTTAAAAATTATGCTAGAAAATTTGGCTGATTCTTTTATATGTGGTATAATAGAATGAAAATTATATAACTTTCTAGTTAAGAGTAAATTAACCTACCTAAAGGAGGGAGGGATTGTATTGATTCCATTAAAAGAGAAACTGATAATGAAAACTTTATACCACAAATTTAATGATCAACTGCCTCATTTAGAAACTGAAATTAGCTACAAAAGAGGAAACAAACATCTATTTTTTGTCTTATACGCTCTAAAATCTACTAGTGAAAAGTTATTATCTCACGATCTAATAAAAAATGGAAATGAGCTTATTTTTACACTTGAGGCTGGAAAAGAAAAACATAACGTGAAATTAGAGACAAAAGAAAGTTATAAATCTTATTATTTCGTATCTATAAACGACAATTTGAATATCGATGAATTTGTTGAAATAGAGCCTAAATTAATCAATGAATGATTCTTTCCATTTCTATTTGTTTTATAAATATAGAATAATTATTGTCAATTAAAGCTTTGTACAACGGATCATCTTCTGGAACTGAGACTAAAACAATTCTATCTTTTATTTCAAAAAGTTTAGATGAGATATCTTCAATTATTGCGTCGAAGGTGTAACCCTCTTCAACAGGGGAGGCATCGACTATGTAACAATTATCTTTGTTGAATCCCCACACAACATAGCCGCATTTCTTATTGTTGTCGGAGATGATTTCATAGTTGTATCTGTTTTCACTAAGTTTTATGGTTATAGGTTCTCTTTGCCAATTTGGTTTTCTCTTAAATCTAAATTTTGCTTCTATTGCCATTTCATGGATTACATCTGAAGTAGTTTGTTCGTATTTGAAATGAGCATTTGATGAGTTATCTTTTTCTTTAAAAAAAGAAGCCAGCTCCCTTGTTGCCCTAAAACCATGCTTATTATAAAATCTTATAGACCTTAAATCACTTTGGGCAACTTCTAAGATTATTTTCTTTATCTCTTTCCATTTTAATGTTTCAATTGTTCGAAAGATGATTTCAGAAGCCAACCCTTTTCCTCTAAATTCTTCTTTTACTCCAAATGAGTCGATTCTTCCAATATCTTTTCGTATGGATATAATACTAAAACCTACAGGTATGCCGTCAGAAAGAGCTATAAAAGAATCTTCTATGGAAATAGAGTTTTCTTTCACATCTTTTTCAAAACTTTCTAAATTCCAATTGACTGGGAAAACATAGTCTTTAAATACTTCATTTACGAGCTCGATAACAACGCTCGTTGAAACATTTTTTAGTGATTCGTAAGTAATCATCGTTCCCCCCTCCTTCCTTTTCACAGATCAAACCATATTGTCCCAATTTTACGAAATCTCTACTATGTACAATTCTAACATAAAAAAAGAAAAATATGAAAAAAAGCCACCCTGTAAGGTGGCTTATTCTATGATTTCTTTCATAATATTGGCAAGCTCTACAAATTCTTGTGTTAATGAGGCACCTCCAACTAAACCGCCGTCTATATCTGGTTTACCAAAAAGGCCCAAATAATTGTTTGGTTTTATGCTTCCACCATAAAGTATTGTAGTTTTTTTAGCGAATTCTTCATTGAAGATATCTTTCAAAAGGTCTCTGATAAACTTATGAACTTCTTGAGCTTGGTTGGGTGTTGCTACTTTGCCTGTTCCGATTGCCCATACGGGTTCGTAGGCGATTATGATCTTTTTTGATTCTTCTTCTGTTAAACCATAAAGAGCTTCTTTAATCTGTCTTTCTACAACGTTGAACGTTAAACCCTTTTCACGCTCTTCCAGCTGTTCACCTACACACAGTATGGGTTTTAAACCTGATGCTAATACCTTTTTGAGCTTTTTGTTTATGAGTTCATCGCTTTCTTGAAAGATGTGCCTTCTTTCAGAATGACCAAGAATAACATATTCCACTCCTATATCTTTCAACATATTAACTGAGATCTCGCCTGTGTAAGCACCTTTATCCTCGTAATAAACATTTTGGGCACCTACTTTTATACTAGAAGTACTTGTGATATCCCTTACCTTTTCAAGAGCTGTGAAAGGCGGGCAAACAATAACTTCAAACTTATCTTGAGTTTTTATCTGTCCTATTAGTTTTGAGACAAATTCAGCTGCTTCCGCGTTTGTCTTGTTCATCTTCCAATTTCCAGCAAGAATGAATATTCTTTCATTCAGATTTTTTTTTTCGGATATTGAAGAGATACCTGGCAATTCTATACCTTCTAAAAACTCTAAAGAGGCTCCTCCACCAGTTGAAACGTGTGAAAATTCGCTAGCCAAACCGAATTTTTCTGCCGCAGCCGCAGAATCTCCTCCACCTATAATACTTATGCAACCTTTTTTAGTTACTTCTGCAATTGCCTTTGCTACTTCTTCGGTACCAAAAGCAAAATCATCTATTTCAAAAACTCCCATAGGACCGTTCCAAACGATCGTTTTGGAATCAGAAATTTTCTCTTTAAATAAAGATACGGTTTCAAGTCCTATATCTAAGCCCATCCAACCTTCGGAAATTCCATCCTCTATTTTTACGGTTTTCTTTTCAACACCTGCTTCTATTTTTTGAGCGATAACGGCATCAATAGGTAAAACAATCTCAACGCCTTTTGCTTTAGCATTTTCTAGAATTTCTTTTGCAACATCGAGTTTATCTTCCTCTACTAATGAAGAACCAACCTTTTTATCTAAAGCTTTTAAAAAAGTAAACATCATTGCTCCGCCGATTAAAATCTTATCAGCTTTATTTAACAAATTATTTATTACCCCTATTTTGTCGGATACTTTAGCACCACCCAGGATTACTACATACGGTTTTTCAGGGTTTTCAACGGCCTTTTGTAAAAATTGGATCTCTTTTTCCATCAAAAATCCTGCAACACTTGGTATATAGTCCGCGATTCCAACATTTGAAGCGTGTGCTCTATGAGCCGTTCCAAAAGCATCATTAACATGAAGATCAGCTAAAGAAGCCCAATATTTTGCCAGTTCAGGATCGTTTTTTGTTTCACCTTTTTCAAATCTTGTATTTTCAAGAACTAATACTTCACCTTCTTTTAACTCTGAAACAGCTTCTTCAACTTTTGGTCCTCTGGTTTCATCTACAAAATAAACTTTATTATTTAATAGCTCACCTAATCTATCGGCTACGGGTTTTAGAGAAAATTGAGGGTCCTTTTCACCTTTGGGACGGCCTAAGTGAGATAGTAATATTACTTTTGCTCCTTTGTCTAAGGCGTATTGAATTGTGTCAAGAGCGGCTAAGATTCTTGTTTCATCGGTTATTTTTCCATCTTTTATAGGAACGTTGAAATCAACTCTCATTATGACTTTTTTGCCTTTAAGATCTGCGTCTTTTATAGTTAATTTTTCCATATTGACACCCCCTATATTCACATTTCTTTTAAAGAAAAAGGGGATTAAATCCCCTCTTTTTGATTGCAATTACAGCATCTTAGCTAATTTTTCAGTCAATTTGACAACGGTTGATGAGTATCCATTTTCGTTGTCGTACCAGGCACACACTTTAACAAAAGTTCCATCAATTACATTAGTTAATGTAGCATCGAATATTCCCGCAACAGTTGAACCAACAATATCAGAAGAAACAATTGGTTCTTCACTATATTCAAAGAGACCTTTTAATTCATTTTCTACGGCATCTTTCATCATTTTGTTTATTTCTTCAACGGTTGTTGGTTTTTCCACTTCTACAGTTAAATCACTAATAGATCCATCTGGAGTGGGAACTCTCAAAGCCATTCCATCTAACTTACCCTTTAGTTCTGGAATTACTAATCCAACAGCTTTAGCAGCCCCGGTTGTCGTTGGGATAATATTTAGAGATGCTGCTCTTGCTCTTCTCAAATCTTTATGAGGTAAGTCTAAAACCCTTTGATCGTTTGTAAATGAATGAACGGTGGTTAACAAACCTCTTTTAATTTTTAATTTGTCGTTTAGTACCTTAATAACTGGTGCAATTGAGTTGGTTGTACAAGATGCGTTTGAAATAACTTCCATCTGAGGAGTGATTACATCGTCATTAACTCCCATAACTACCGTTGCATCTACTTCACCTTTTGCTGGAGCGGTGATTATAACTTTCTTAGCACCAGCTTTTAGGTGTGCAGAAGCCTTTTCTTTACTTACAAATACACCTGTAGATTCGATAACTATTGAAACACCTAATTCACCCCATGGGAGGTTGGCGGGATCTTTTTCTGCCAAAACCTTGATCTCTTTCCCGTTGACCTTTAAACCGCTATCAATTACCTCCACCGTTCCTTTGAATTTTCCATGAACGGAATCGTATTTTAAAAGTGTCCCTAAAGTTTTTGAATCTGTAAGATCGTTTATCGCCACTACTTCAAAGTTTGGGTTTTCAACTAACTGCCTAAAAACTAATCTACCTATTCTCCCAAAACCGTTTATCCCTATTTTAACTGCCACTTATAAAACACCTCCTGTTAAATTGTTTGTTATTTTTTTCTCTTACTTTTATTGTACACATGAAATTATGCTTTTTTGAAAAGAAAAAGTTAATTTTTTTAAGCCCCAAAGTTAGGCAGAGTTCCTAAGAATTTTTGTGAAATCTCGTTAGTTTTTTCCTCTTTAAGTTTGCTAGCCTTTTCTATCGCCTCATTTGAAGCAGCTATTATAAGATCTTTTAAGGTGTCTATATCTTCATCTTCAACTTCTTCAGATATAACTATATCTTTTATTCTCATATCGCATGTTGCCACAACCTTTACTACACCCCCGCCTGCGGTGGCTTCTACTTCAACGTTGGATAACTCTTCATCCAGCTTATCTAGTTCTTCTTGCATTTCAACTTGTGCCCTTTGCGCTTCTTGAAGCATTTTGTTCATATCGGTTTTGCTGCCGGTCTTTTTAGAAAGAGATCTTCCACCTAAACTTTTCATTTTTTTGGCCATAAATATTCCTCCTAACGGTTAGCTGATAATTGCAATACTGTTCTTTCCATAATATTCTATCACATTATTTATAAAATCGGGGTTGTGTTTTTTTGACAAGATAAAGAGGATCCTCCTTTGTACATTTGGTACTTCAACCCAACCGTCTGTGAATATGATTATGCCTTCTGGTCTTAAATTTTCCTCAACGTAATCAACTGCGGGTTGCATGTCAGTTGACCCTTTACCTTTTAAAACTAGTTCCTTCCAGCTCCCTTTGTGATAGGTCATAATATTTTGGATATGACTGTCTGCTTGAATTAGGGTTACTTTTCCACCGAGAGATTTTGCAATATTTTCTATTTCACTGAAAAAAGCATTGTATTCTTCTTCTATAATGGAACCACTTGTATCGATGATTATTGCAATATTTGGTCCCATTTTTGATCTCCAACCTGGTTGATCCTCATATCTTCTATTTGGTCTCATTAGGGTCCTATATTTTTCAACGATAATAGAACTACCAAAAAATCTTCTTAACATTGTTTCCCAGTTAAAGAAAGGTTTTGTTACCATAAGAGAAACTGCTAATTCTATACCATCGGGAAGATTGTCTTTGCTTTTGTCGTAAGCTTTTGTAACAAACTCACTTACGATATCAAAAGCCATTTCTTCTGGAATATCTGATGAAAAGTCGTGTGAGTCAAGATTGTTCTCTCTTTTTTCTAATATCTCTTCTATATCGATCATCTTGTTTTTTTCCAACAAATCCATTGCGTATCTATAGTATTCTTCTGCCGTTTTATTTAAGAGGTTCATGGGAGCGGTAACAAAAAAGAATTCGTTGTCTGGGGCATGTCCTTCGGCTACCATTACATCTAAAGGTTCTGCAAATACATCTAATTCTCTGATATACTGGTTTACCGCTGCGTCCATTGCTAAATCCCAAATACCTCTTTCCCTTTTGTTTTTAGGTTTTATGAATATATGTCCAAAAATTATATGGTAAATTTCGTGTTTTAAAATTCCTTTGGTTAATATTAAACCAATATTTTTTAAACGGTTTGGATTATACAACAATCTAAATTTCCCTTGAGCTGTTATTGAAACCTTTATAGTTCTTACTGAAGTGGTTGGCATTGAATCAAAATTCATCCTCAAGTAAGAAAAAAATAAGCTTTCTTTTTCCAGTTCAATCCAAGCCTTTTGAAGTATATCATCCATTCTAAATTCCTTCCATCCAAGTGGAATCTCCTAGTTTAATGGCAATTTCTTCCAAAAGTTTGTCGTAAAAGGCTTTTTTTAATCCTTTATTTTTTTCTACCATTTCGTTTAGAAATCTTAATACGGAGAACATAGCATCCTTAGGTATGACCTCACTTATGATCTTTACATTTTCTGCGATTGTTTTTTGATCGCCATCAGATAATAATTGTTCCATTTCTTCTTCATTTAATGATTCAAAATAATTATTTATTCTCAAAATAAGACTTACTTTTTCTTCATTGGTCAATTTCTCGATTCTTTCAAGATTTTTGCCCTCGATTAGTAAATCTTTTGGGTTTGGTAGTTCAACTTTATTTTCCAAATGAGATAAAAACGATCTAGCTGCTTCGGATCCAACTATTGAGGCAGCAATGACGTAACCATATTTTTTCATATCATCTTCAGATAAATTAGATAAAACGTTGGATAATTTATACCAACTTCTGGGACTGGGTCTTAAATTGAGTCTCATCGATACAATATTATCGGAAGAAAGATATTCAGGATATTCTTTGATAAAAGAAATAACTTCACCTTTTACTTGCTCTTGATTAGACCAGTTTACCCAATCGTCAACATCAGGAGACAATTCTAAATGAAAAAATCTCGACATGAAGGCAGGATCGGTTATCAAATCTACTTGATCGTACTCTTCATCGGGAGGATTGGCGGCTCCCATGATCCATGCTCCAGCGGGTAATATATGATTATGTATTCTTCTGTCTATCAATAATTGCATGATAGCATTTCTTATCGATCTGTGTGCCCTGTTTATTTCATCGATCATTATTATTACTTCATCTTTATTAGGCCACCAGTCAGGTTTTAAAAAGACCGTTTTTTCTGCGTCCCTAGAAGGGAGTCCAATTAGATCTCCGGGTTCCATCTGAGAGATGACCAATATGATCAATTCTCTTCCAGTCTCTTGAGCTATTTCTTTAGCTATATCCGTTTTACCGACACCAAAATGCCCCCATAAGAGAGGTATTTCTCCAGAAGCCATTATTTTTTTTGATAGGTATTTTACCGTTGATGGTTTCAATTGTTGTATTCTCCTTTCGTTGATAATGATTTAGATTTAGGGCTTTTCTTTTTGAGGTATTGAGTATGATGAATCAGTTTTTATAATTAATGGATAAATTTGATTATTTGAATCTTTTACCTGCCCCGTACCTAAAATTTCCCCTGCAAGCAATATTTCAAAAGAATAGATTATTTCTTGATCGTTAGTGCCGTAGATTTTCTGTTCAATTAGTACACCGTTGGGATTTATGATTCTTAAAAACAGATCATAATCCGGCCAATTGTCAACACATACTCCCAACAAATAAATTTGATTGTTATAAACTTTTACTTCTTCAACACGAGAAAGTGATTTTATAGATAAAGTTTCAAAGTATTCAACTTCAATAGTGTCTTTTTGTTCAAGATCTTTCGATATCTTCATTATAAAGCCTTTCCACTCTTGTTCGTTGAGTGTAGTAATGTATCCCCCTATATATATGTTTCCTTCATTATCTTGGGTTATACTATTTGGATTTTCGTGAAAAGTTGTATAACCATATTCATCTGAAAATATTAATATTCCCTCTCTACTATATTCTAATATTAATAAGTCGTTTTGTTTTTCTGGATTAGAATTAGACGTACCTGAGGCTATGATTCTGTTATTATCAATTACTAAATCAACGATTTTTTCTTCTCTATCCCTTCCATACATGTTTTCCCAAATTTTCTTTCCGGTAAGGTTTATTTCAGAGATGTACGCTTGACTGTTACCATTTGCTATTACCCATCCTCCAACGATGTAACTCCCAGAGGTATTCTTTATTGTGTTTAATGCTCCTTGAAAATTGATGACAAGAGACCAGTTCATTTCCCCCATATCAGATATATTTAAAATGTAAGGTTTCCCATTTTTTTGTCCCACTAGAGTGAAGGTATTATTGAAAAAAACAAAATCATTTATACTTACCTGACCGCTTTCTATGAACATTTCTTTTCTTATATTGCCTTCTTCGTCTATGAAATACAAATAGTACTGGTTCCCCTTAATAGCCAGTGAAACATATTCATTGTTGTTTGTTTGAATTGTTTTAGTTAGATACGTCCCATTTTCATCAATCTTTTTGAAAAAAGATTGACTGTTGGTTGAGTTGACTTCTTGCGTATTTGAAAGATACTGTATTAAAGGCTCCTTTTGGCTATCATAGGTGCTACTCAGAAAATCAACAGTATCATTGGTTTTTGAATTAGAGAGATATATTCCAGAAACGAAAAAAAAGATAGAAAGAGTAATTATCGCAAAAAACAATATTTTCTTTAAAATGATATTTCACCGCTTTCATGCTAATAAGTTATTTTTTGTATTTAATATTGTAAGAATTGGGATTTAGCCAGTTAAAAGAAACTTCTAATTTTACGTTTAACTGTTTTTCCAGTTCTTCAGTCAAAGCTGGGGTTAAATATCCCGAAAGGTTGTGAAATGCGTTGATTTCAATTACTTTTATTTTTTCTTTTTTTATTTCCTTTGCGGAGGACAATAATTCTTTTATCAATCTTCCATGCACAAGAGAAGGGGCTATGATTTTTCCCGTTCCATGACACAATGGGCATTGTGAATACACATTGGTATCCAGAGGTTGTGTGGTTCTTTTCCTAATAATTTCTAACAACCCCATGTTTGTGAATCCCAATATGGTAACCTTTGATTTATCTTTTTTTGATTCTTCTTTTAGAATATTGATAATCGTTTTTTTGTGCGAAGAGTCCTTCATATCAATAAAATCAACTACGATCATACCGCCAATATTCCTTAATTTCAATTGCCTAGCTATTTCTTTGGCTGCTTCCATATTTGTAATAAAAGAAGTTTCTTCAATATTCTTCCCCTCTAAATTTCCAGCAGAATCTACATCGATGGCTGTTAAAGCTTCCGTTCTATCTACCGTAATTGTTCCTCCACCAGATAATTCTATCTTCTTTGTAAAGATCTCTTCCATTTGATGGTATATATTGTGGATCTGAAAAACATCTCCTCTTACAAACTCAACTTTGGGTTTTAGTTCGAAACCTTTCAAACTTTTTTTTAGTTTTCTAAAAATTTGTCTGTCATCTGTGATTATTTTTTTTGTTTTAGAATCCAATCTTTCCCTTAATATATACTCAAGAAAATCACTTTCTTCGTATAAAACTCCAGGATTTTTTTGAGAATGAAATCTTTGTAAAATACTGTTATACATTTTGCGCATTTCGCTTAATTCTACTTCTACTTCTTTTTCATCGATTCCTTCAGAATTAGTTCTAAATATTATAGATTCGTTATCAATTAGAATTTTTTTTGCAACTTGCCTCAATCTTATTCTTTCTTTTTCTTGAAGAATTTTTCTAGATATCCCAATACTTTCATTAGAATTTGGAATGTATACTAAATATTTCCCAGGCAAACTTATTTGCATAGAAAGTTGAGGGCCTTTTCTCGTTCCACCGTCTTTCCTTACCTGAACTAGAATCTTATCTCCAACTTTATATTGATTGGGATCATCAAGAACGTCTCTGTATCTGAGAAAACCGTTCTTTCCTAATCCAATATTAACAAAAAAAGCCTCCAAACTCGGAACCCTATTTTCAATCACACCCAAGAAGATTTTCCCAATATTTCTATCGGTTTCAAAATCCTCGAAAAAAATTTCACTTAATTTATCTTCTTCCAATATTGCTATTCTGATCTCTTCTAGAGCTTTACTAACTAGCATTGTCTTTTCTTCGTCCATTGCTTAATTTCCTTCCTCCAACTTTGTTCTAAATTATCTTTTTGTTAAATTTATTCATCGCTTCGTTTATTCTTCCTTCTAAAATCAAGTCTATTGTAATAGTAACATAATCGAGTACTTTGTTCAATACAGTCCATTCTTCTTGCGTAAAAGGACTTAAAACGTAGTTTGCCAAATTTCCAGATCCATGTTCGTATCCATTGTTTATACCTATTCTTATCCTGGGAAAATCGGTACTTTTTAAAATAGCTATTATTGATTTTAATCCGTTGTGTCCCCCATCAGAACCGTTTTTTCTTATACGAATTTCCCCCAAGTTCAACCAAATATCATCGTAAATTATTACTAAACTTTCATCTATTTTACCAAATTTTTTAAAAACATATGGTAACACTTCTCCACTTGCATTCATATAAGTTAACGGTTTAATGAAAATATCGTTTTCTATAGAAAAGCCTTCAAAGTTCTTACCGGATATTTTTTTTATATTCGATATATTTTTTTTGGTTTCTTCATATTTATCTAAAGCTAAAAAACCCACGTTATGTTTTGTAAAAACATAACGCGGGCCAGGATTTCCTAAACCTATTACCAAATTTCTCACTTTTTATTCTTCCTTCATGTCTTGAGTTGATTTTTCTTGTATTACTTCAGGTTCGGTTATTTCTTCTTCTTGCGTCTCTTCAGTCACTTCTGCTGACTTCGGTTCAATTACACTAATGACAAGTTCTTCGTCTTCAAGAAGTGATTCTGCACTTTTTGGAAGAAGACTTTTAATATCTGAAACGGATAAAGATTCACCTAGTTTTAACGCAGAGATATCCACTTTTATTGAATCAACGATATCTGAGGGGAGAATAGCTACAGGTATTTCATGAACGTAGGTATTTAAATAACCCCCTTGTGTAACTCCAATGGGTTCACCTTCAAATTCTAAAGGTATCCTCAAATTCATTTTTCTTCCTTCTTCTGGAACATAAAAATCTACATGAATTGGCTGATCAGATACTTTATGCCTTTGAACTGACTTTACGAAGCAAGTGAATTTTTCTTCGCTATCTTCTCCCTTTACATTGAGTTCAATCAAAGTAGTCTCAGAAACTTTTTCTAACATACTCTCCAGTTCTTTATATGGAATATTTATATGTTTGTTTTCCTTTAAAGCTGGCCCGTATACTTCTGCTGGAATTAATTTTTCATTTCTGAATTTCTTTGCCTTGATCTTTGAATCTCTTCTATTAACATTCATTTTGAAAACTGTTGCCATACAATAACCTCCTAACCATTTGTCTTTATTAATATCTCCAAAAACGTTATATATAGCGCCCCTTCGCC
>NZ_AZRJ01000016.1:0-8675 GCF_002895495.1 Petrotoga sp. HWHPT.55.6.3
AAGTAAATTTCTCCCTCTTTTCTCAAATCTTTTCTTTCTTTTAACTTAAACCCTTTGTCAATACCCAGTATTTGTGCTATAATTTTGTTGCTCATGATATCACTCCTCTCTCTCTTTTTATTTTTTTGTTTTTTGTTCTATGAGGAGTGATATCTTTTTTTTACCCCTTTTGTCAAGTACCTCATCAACCATTTTTATTATACAGCCGGTTTTTTTTGTTTTTTGATAATTTTTTTGCTATGTCAGTTATGTCTCCTGCACCAACAAAGAGTAATACAGCATTTTTTTCTTGTAAAAGATCTGATATGATTTCGTCTTCCGAATTATAATATTTGGAAAAAGTAGCTTGTGAATTAAGAGCTTCTACAACCTTTTTTTCATCTACACCATTTATGGGTTCTTCAAAGGCCGAATAAATTCTGTAAACTAATACCTCATCCGAATATTTTAGGACATCAATAAAGTCGTTTATGTGGAAGTAAAGGCGGGTGTACCTGTGCGGTTGAAATATGGTTATTATTTTTCTTTTTGGGAAATACTCTTTTGTTGCTTTTATAGTTTCTAAGATTTCGTCAGGTGTATGGGCATAATCGTCTATTATTGATAGATTATCTTTATCGTAAAGTATATTGAATCTTCGTCCAACCGAATTATATCTATGAAAGGTTTCTTTTATTGTGCTAAACTCAATCCCTAATTCTAAAGAAAGTGCGGTTGAAGCCAGTGCATCATAAGCGTAGTGTAATCCTGGAAGATTTAAAGTGATATCTCCGATGTATGTGTTTTTGTGATAGATCTCAAACACTTGATATCCGTTATATTGATGTCTGTTTTTTATAATATAATCAGCCTTTTCAGATTGCCCAAAGTATAATACTTTCTTTTCGTTCAAATGCCATTTGTTGAGATGAACGTCATCTCCATTTAATATAACCAGCTCTTTCGTGTTTTTTGCAAATTTATATAAAGAACTTTCCAACTTTTCAAATTCGTTGTTGTAGTGCTCAAGATGATCTGGTCTCAAATTATTTATGATAGAAAAATTAGTTTCTGTTTTTTCGATAAAACCATCACTTTCGTCGACTTCTGCTATTACTATTCCATTTCCAAATCTAAAGTTGCCATCTTCTAGTGAATCATGTATTCCACCTAAAAAAACTGTCGGATCTTTACCAGCGTTTTTGAATATTTGAGAGACCATAGCGGTAGTGGTGGTTTTTCCATCTGTTCCTGTTATACCTATTGAGGTATGCTCTTGTAATATTGAATTCAGTAGTTGCATTCTACTAATAATAGCTATCTTTCTATTTTTTGCTTCTATCAGCTCTGGATTGGTATCTTTTATTGCGGTTGTTTTTATTAAAAAATCGATATCAGGAAGATTTGAGTCCTGATTTAATTTAACTTTTATTCCTTTTTTTATTAAGTATTCCACTCTTTCGTTCATTTCGTTGTTTGATCCAAGCACACTCGTTATACCATGTTTATAAGCAAGGTACAAGGCTAAGGAACTCATGCCTATTCCACCAATTCCTGAAAAGTAGTACTTCATAGATACCTCCTTACGAAAATACAAAGATTTCAGATCTCTGCACATTATAAAATCTCATCGATATTATTAATTATATTTTCTGTTGCTTTATTTATCTTAGGTGTGTATATAAATTCTGTATTTTTTGGTTGAATATGATTTAAAAAGTTGATAAATTCATCAGTTTCCACTTTTTCTTCATCGATAACAGCAATTTTTCCCTCCTTCTTAAGAGAAAGAGCATTTTTTAATTGATGATTTTCTGCTGAACCTTTCCATGGGATCAAGATACCAGAAAGATCATAAAACTGAATTTCGGCGAGTGTTGTTGCTCCAGCCCTTGATACTACCCCATCTGATACAGCCATCAATTCATATAAATTTTCTATATATTCAAAAGTAAAAACGTTGGGAAATTGTTTGAACTTTTCTTGATTTTTCGTTATATGTATGTAATTGTTAATTTTTTCTTTTTCGTATACTTTGTACATTAATTCATCTATTTCGTTTGAACCCAGGCTTCCGCCAAAGACTAATATACATCTTTTGTTTAGATCCTTTATCCCAAAATTACGTAAGTAAGTTCTGGGGATTTCTTTTTCAGGCGTTCTTACAGGATTGCCTGTAAAAATAAATTTATCATTCAATTTGGTTTCTTCGTAACTTACAAAAACCTTTTTTGCCCATCTAGATAGTACTTTATTGGATATTCCAAGTGTTGAATTTTGTTCATGTAGATAAAATGGAATATTTTGTTTTTTTAAAGCTAAACCGACGGGAACAGTTACGTATCCACCAGTGAGAAATCCAAAAACAGGTTTGAATTCTTTTATTATTTTTTCAACTTTACGCGTATCACTTAAAACTTCAAAGGCTCTGTTTATATTTTTAACGTTGTATAATGGCCTTTCTAGACCTTTGGTATTTAGAGAAATTAACTTTGCTTTTGGAAAGTCGGTAGGCAACTTTTTTTCTTCAATTCTTCCTTTTGTAGTAAAATATATTACCTCTAACTTATTATAATATTTATTTAAATATTTTAAAACAGAGAGAGCAGGGTAGTAATGCCCTCCTGTACCACCACCGGAAAAAACAACTTTTAACTCTTTATTATTCTTCATCTGAACTTGCCAACTCCGAATTATGATATATCAATCCTAGTCCCCACCCTATAGATGTTAATGTAACTATCATAGAAGAATTTCCATAACTTACCATTGGAAGCGTTACCCCTGTAACTGGCATCCATGGTACTCCCAATCCGACCAAGGTGTTTATGACAACTTGAATGAAGATCCAAGAAGCTGTAGCTCCACAGAATATAAAAGTACCGTGATCTTTAGTAAGATAAGCTAAATACACAAGCTCATGAGACAGAAAAAAGAAAAGAGTTAGAACCATTACTATCCCTAATTTTCCCCATTCTTCTCCTATAACGGATATGATAAAATCACTGTAAGATTCAGGTACATAGTATTTAAATTCACCGGCAAAAGGTCCTGTACCAATCAACCCACCATTTGTAATGGCATCTCTCGAACGTTGACTCTGAAAATCGTCGGAACTTGTCAATCTTGAAATTTGATAGGTCTGGAGAAAATTATCCTTAAAGATAAAAAGAACAGAGATGATAATCAAGGTAAAAATAAAGAAGAACAACATAACCTTTTTATCTCTTATTCCTAAAAAAATCGTTATTAAGGTTAACATTGTAATTATAAGGGAAGAGCTGAGATCTGGTTCCAAAAAGATTAAGAATATGCTAAATCCACATACTAAAATGGGGAAAATTACATTTATTAGTAGATTCTTTTTATTTTGTATTTGGGTGTAATAAAAAGCTAAGAAAGCAGGAATAATGAGTTTTGCAAGCTCTGATGGTTGAAATTGGAAAGGACCAATATTCAGCCACCTTTTCACACCTGCGATAGGTTGAGTGAATAAAACTATAATTAAAATGAGATTTAAAAATACAAAAAGAGCTATCATGATATGCTTGTTTTTTGTAAAAGTATCACTGAACATAAAAGCAATTACGGCACCTAAAAAGCCGAGAATTAAGGCGATTATATATGTTTGAAATTTTTGATCGGGGTTTATCTCTTTGATGTCACTGATTGCAAAGAGAGAACTGTAGATGAATAGAACACCTACGAATAGAGTGATACCTAATATTATTAAGTAAAAGATGAAATTGTGTTTTATCACCATACGTTGGGGGAGCACCCCCAAACCCCCCTTTCAAATTCTAATTTCGAGATTTTGTCTTTCACATGCTTTCAGGAGCATTTACACCCAAAATAGACAAACCTCTTGCTATGACTATTTTTGTTGCGTGACAAAGATTTAACCTACCTTGAATAAGCTCATAATTTTCTGCATTGAGAACAGATAAGTTATTGTAAAAATGATGGAATCTTGATGCTACTCTTTCCAAATATTGGGTGAGTAAGTTAGGTTTGTTTTGAATTACAGCTTTGGTTAATACATTTGTAAATAAGGATAACTCTCTCATCAATAATTTTTCTTCGTCTTCTTTTAGATTTTCTAAACCTAAAAATAATTCGTAATTTATCCCTCTTTTTTGAGCTTCTTTAAATATGCTGCATATTCTTGCATGAGCATATTGAACGTAGTAAACGGGATTTTCATTGGATTTTTTTATAGCCAGATCGATATCAAAGTTCAATGTTGTATCAGGATCAACCATAGCAAAGAAGTACCTAACAGCATCTTTTCCAACATTTTGTATAAGATCGTCAAGAGTGAAGAATTCCCCACTTCTTGTTGACATCTTTATAATTTCTTCGCCTTTTTTTACATTTACAAATTGGTGCAAAATTATTTTTAAAAAATTTTCTGGTAATCCTAAAGCTTTTGCTGAAGCCATCATTCTAGGTATGTGACCATGATGGTCAGAACCCATTATATCAATCACAGTGTCGAAACCCCTTAGGTACTTGTAATAATGGTAAGCAATGTCATCACAAAAGTATGTTGGCATCGAATCTTTAGATCTTATCAATACCTTGTCGTTTTCATCTATCAAATCAGATACTTTAAACCATAACGCATCATCTTTTTCATACACGTAGCCTTTAGATTTTAAATCGTTCAAGGTTTTTTCTACCATTTTATTTTTAAATAATAATTGTTCACTGAAGATTACATCGAAGTTTACGTTTATTTTTTCAAGCGTTTCCAACATGTTTTTTAGCATATCTTCAAGAACTTCTTTTCTGAATATATCCTCGGTTTCTTCATCCCATTTGTCTTTAAACTTTTCTCCATATTTGTTCAATACTTTTTTTGCAGTATCTACTAGATACTCTCCTCTGTAACCATCTTCGGGTATTTCATATTTTGAACCAAGAATTTCGTTGTATCTTACCCATAGGGAGTAGGAGAGAAGTTTTATTTGTCTACCTGCATCGTTTAGATACATCTCTCTTTGAACTACGTATCCAGCTTGTTCATAGATATTTGCCAAAACATCTCCCATAACAGCTTGTCGACCGTGAGCAACAGTGATGGGACCGGTGGGATTAATGCTTGCAAATTCAAACTGTATATTCGCACCTTTCCCTATGTCAAATTTCCCGTAGGTTTTTGGATTGCTCAAAATTTTAGAACATATCCTTTGATATATTTGGGGAGAAACAAAAAAATTTAAAAAACCATTTGCATTATCAACTTTTTCGAAAAAAGAAGATTTAACTAGTTCTTCTTTTAAAATTTGAGCAATTTCTTGAGGTGATTTTCTTAACCTTTTTGTTAATAAGAATGCTACGTTGGAAGAAAAATCTCCCATATCGTCTTTAGGAGGTGTTTCGATGGTAAAATTGAGTTCCATCTCAGAAACACCTATATCTGACAAGGCTATATTGATCTGGTTTTTTATAAGATCTATTATTTCCATTTATTTGTTTCCTCCTGTCTTTTCGTTTATTACCGGCTTTAATAACTCTAAAAAGGCTTTAACGGCCATTCACTTTACAATCACTCAGCTTTTATTACATTTCTAAATTCGATTCCTAGCATAAGTGAGGGTTCCAGGAATCTTGATTTTCTTTTCAATAAATCTGAATATTTCTCCAAAAATTGTGACCAACACAAAATATATGATAGCAGCAAATAGGTAAACTTGAAAGAATTCAAAGTTACGACTCGCTACAAACTTAGCTTGAGCCATTATTTCTGGCGCTCCAACGATATAAGAGAGAGAGGAATACTTCAATAGGTATATAAATTCATTTGTCCAAGAAGGGATAAACCTTCTTAACGCTTGGGGTAATATGATCAATCTGATAGCTTGCCATTTTTTCATTCCTATTGATAAAGCCGCTTGCATTTGACCCGAACTTATCGATTGAATGGCACCTCTTAGATATTCGGCCTGATAAGCGGCAGAATTTAAAGAAAAAGCCATTATTGAGGCTAATATTGGAGAAAGCCTAATTCCAATAACAGGTAAACTATAATATAGAATGAAAAGTTGAACAAGTAATGGTGTCCCCCTTATTATCTCGATAAAAACATAGCTTATATAATAGAATAATTTATTTCCATACGTTTTAGAAACTGCAAGTAAAACGCCCAAAAAGAATCCTATGACTATAGAAATTAAAGTTAAAAAAAGTGTAACCCATATGCCTTCCACCATATAAACCCAGGAACTTCCAACGATTTCAAAAAAGCTCATGTGTTTTCATCCTTTCCGTACAACTGCGATAATTTATTCAAAAACTCCTTAGTTCTATCTTTTTGAGGATTTTTGAACATCAATTCTGGGGGACCTTTTTCAACAATCACGCCTTTTTCCATAAATATGATCTCATCTGCAACAGCCCTTGCAAATCCCATTTCATGTGTAACACACACCATAGTCATGCCACTTTTTGCAAGATCAATCATGACGTTCAGAACCTCTCCTATTAGCTCTGGATCCAAAGCAGAAGTTGGCTCATCAAACAGAATTAATTTGGGATTCATAGCCAGAGATCTAGCGATAGCGACTCTTTGCTTTTGCCCACCGGAAAGCTGAGCAGGATAAAGGTCTGATTTATCCTTCAATCCAACTCGTTCTAATTCTTTAAATGCAATTTCCGTTGCTTGAGATTTTTCAATCTTTTTCACTTTAGTCAAACCAATTCTAACGTTTTCAAGCACAGTTAAGTGATCAAATAAGTTAAAGTGCTGAAATACAAAACCTATTTCCTGCCTAATTTTGTGAATATTCTTTGAAGATAATACTTCATCTCCTTCGAGATATATTCTTCCAGAATCAGGTTCTACCAGTCTATTTATACACATTAAAAGGGTACTCTTTCCTGTTCCACTCGGACCTATTATTACCTTTGTTTCTCCTCTTTTAACTTCAAATGTTATTCCTTTGAGTATTTCTGCTCCATTATAACTCTTATGAAGATCTTCCACTTTTAATATTATATCTTTCTCTTCTTTCATTTATTAAACGCTCCTTGTTTCGTATCCTGGGATAGTAAGCTTTTTTTCGATCATGCCAAATCCCCTACTTAAACTAAAAGTTAGGACAAAGTAGATAGCTCCACAAATTAGATAAACTATCAAAGGTCTATTAGTTACAGATATAATATAAGTGCCTTGCCTAAGTAATTCAACCACACCTAAGGCATAAGCAACTGATGTATCTTTTAGGACTACTGATGCCTCATTGATCCAACCTGATAAGGCGATTCTTATTGCCTGGGGGAAGATAATGTAGATGAAAGTCTGGATTTTGTTCATTCCAATTGAATAAGCAGCATCTAGTTGCCCCTTTGATATGGATGAAATTGCACCTCTAAAAATTTGTGATTGATAAGCTGAGCTTATCAAACCTAATCCAATTATTGATGCAATCAAGGGATCTAATCTTATTCCGATGGCTGGTAAACCGTAAAAAATTAAAAAAAGAACAACTATCAAAGGGATACTTCTAAAAACTCGTTCGTAGATTAAAAAAATTAACTGTAAGAATTTGTTACCATACAATTGACCAAAAGAAATTATAACTCCAACAACAAATCCTAAGATCAAACTAAAAAAGGTTAATTCAAGTGTCACAAGTGTTCCTTTTAATAAATAGGGTAATGAATTTATAATCACTTGAATGTCTTCCAAGTATCATCCTTCCTTTTTAATTTAAATATAAAAGGGGGTGAAGCCCCCTTATGTTTTTCTTTTAGAAAATTAGAACATCACTTAAAATACTTTTCTATTAGATCATCCATTTTTCCAGACTCTTGTAACTTCATTATGCCTTCGTTCAAGATATTTAATAAATCCTCATTACCTGGTGCAACGGCCATACCATAATTTTCGTTAGTTTTAATGATTCCTACAATTTCCACCGAATCTGTCTTGGTGAATCTTTCAGCCACAGGGTTATCTAACACTATCACATCAATATTTTTGTTAACTAAGTCGCGAACAGCGAAGTTAAATGTATCGTATCTTATTACATTGGCTTTCGGCAAGTAACCAGCGTCAACAAGATTTTCAGTCACCCAAATATCCCCTGTAGTACCTGTTTGAACTCCGATTTTTGGATTCCTAAAAAGAATGGTTAGATTGGTACCTTCTCCTTTTCTTACCATAATACTTTGATCAGCACTATAATATGGGATTGTAAAATCGACTACTTTCTCTCTTTCTTCAGTTATAGTCATTCCAGCGACAATAATATCTATATTTCCGGTCATTAAAGAAGGTATGAGAGAGTCAAAGCTAATATCTCTTATTTCAACTTCAAATCCATACATTTTTCCGATTTCCCTTATTAAATCCATATCAAATCCGACAAACTCTCCACCTTCAACGTACTCAAAAGGTGGGAAAGATGCTTCTGTACCGACAACATAAGTAACTGAGAAAGCTGAAAACACAAAAGAAATCAAGATCGCAGAAACTAAAAAGGCTTTTTTCAACATGTTCATACACCTCCTATCGGATTATCTACTTTTTTACTTACTCACAAAACATTAAAACCTTTGATTCCACGTTTTAACTGTTAAACAGATTTTCTCAATATCAATCTATTTAAAGAATGATTGTTTGAACATATTATAACATAATATATGTTTGAATGAAAGAGGTCATTTTTAATGGCTGTATAATAAAAATG
>NZ_AZRJ01000017.1:0-10010 GCF_002895495.1 Petrotoga sp. HWHPT.55.6.3
TGCCGATGGTAGTACGCTTTGACGTGTGAGAGTAGGTATCGCCCCCTTCCTTTTTTTTAAATGTTTCTCTGCCCAAGTCCCGCCCTAAAAATTGCCGCGTAGAATATACGCGGCATTTTTGTTTATTAAAATGAAGAAAATATGATATAATTTTTTAGACAAAAAAATTCTAAAAATGGAGGTAGGAAGTGAGATGGAGGATGTTAAGGAAGTAGCATATAAAAGATATCAGCAATGGCTTGAAAGTGTAACAGATGATTTCAAGGAAGAACTACTCCGTTTAAAGGATAATGAAGAGGAAATTATTGATCGCTTTTATAAAGATTTAGAGTTTGGAACTGGTGGATTAAGGGGTATAATGGGTGTTGGTACCAACAGAATGAATGTATATACAGTAGCTCGAGCAACTCAGGGCTTCGCTAATTATTTAAAAAAATATAAAGATTTTCCGAGTGTTGTTATTGCTTACGATACGAGGTTAAACTCCGACCTATTTGCAAAGGTTGCTGCTCGAGTATTGGCTGCTAATAACGTTAATGTACATATTTTTGATCAAGTTGCTCCTACACCCTTACTTTCCTTCACCGTAAGAAAATTAAAAGCAGATGGAGGAATAATCATAACAGCAAGCCATAATCCACCGCAATACAACGGTTACAAGGTTTATACATCCGACGGCACTCAAGCTGTTCCCCAATATGCAAATGAAATTACTTCAGAAATTGAAAAGTTAGATTACTTCAAAGATATTAAAATGATGGGATTCGAAGAAGCTGTTAATTCTGAAAAAATAAATATACTCAGCGAATCTATTTTCAATGATTATTTAGATGAAATTGAAGGGTACATTAGGTCCTTAAATCCAAAAATGGATAAAAAACCCTTAATAGTATATACACCATTGTATGGAGCTGCTTTGAAATTAGTTGAAGGCATTTTGAATAGGTTAGGTTTTGAGTTTAGTCTAGTTGAAGAACAATCAAAAATTGATCCTTCTTTCTCAACTTTAAAGGTTCCTAATCCCGAAGAGAAAGAAGCATTTGAATTAGCTTTGAAAAAAGCAAAAGAAATAGATGCCGATCTAATTTTGGCAACGGATCCTGATGGAGACAGAATAGGGGTATTTGAGAAGTATAAAGGCGATTATGTATCTTTTACAGGAAATCAAATTGGAGTGATGTTGGCTCATTATTTGTTAAGCAAATTTAGGGAATTTTCTTCCTTAAAACCAGACGATTACATTGTAAAGACAATAGTCACTACTGATATGGTTAAACCCATTGCCCAAGAGTTCGATGTAAAAGTCGAAGAAACATTGACAGGATTCAAATATATAGGAGAAAAAATAGAAAAATACCTAGGAAGTGGGAAAAAATTTATATTTGGATTTGAGGAAAGTTATGGATATTTGGCGAACGATCATGTGAGGGATAAAGATGCCATAATTGCTGCTGCATTAATTTCCGTTATGAGTTCTGAGTCCCTATCCAAACTGAAAACACTCACCGAGTATTTGAAAGATCTAAAAGAAAGATATGGTTATTATGATGAAAAGCTTCTTTCTTTTACTTTTGAAGGGTTTGAAGGAACTCAAAAAATAAAACGCATAATGAGCAAAATGAGAAAAAATCCTCCTATAAAAGTTGGTGATTTTCCTTTGAAGGAAACTTTAGATTATCTTAATGGAATAGAGGGGTTTCCGAAATCCGACGTAGTAGAACTGAGATACTCAAACGTTAAAATTATAGCGAGGCCTTCAGGCACAGAGCCAAAAATCAAATTTTATATTATGGTAAAATCATCTTCCGAAAATGAATCTCGCAAATTGATAAAAGATGCTGAGCAGGCTATCTCAGAAATTGTAAATGTTTAGTATTCTAATAAAGGTGAGTGAAAATGAGGTTTCATAACGTTTTATTTACAGATAATGGTAATTTCGTAGAAATCAACGATATTTCTTATTTAGATGGAAGCACTATAAAAATAAACGACATTCTTCCACCTTCGATTTTAAGAAAAGGTTCTGTTAACTTCGTGGGATATTTTCTTGTGGAAGAGGATAATAATGATCTATCAGGTATAAGAAGATATTTAAATATAAGCGAGCGAAGAGGAAAATACCTTAAATTAAGTTATTGTGATGACATATCTAACACGGTTAGAGAGATTCATGGTGATTATGTTGATCTGGTTTCTAAATATGTAGGGTTAAGGAGAGTAATCTCTTCTTTCAACGATTTGATTTTAGAAAACGATATAAACAACAATTTTAGTTATTGGTTAGAAAAGACGGTTGAAAATGTTCCTCTTGACGTTAGAGAGTTGATCGCTCAAAGAATTACAAAATTTGTTAATTTGTATTTGATAAAGATCTATGAAGGGATTTATAAAAGAAATATAGATCTATTAAAAAGATTTGAATCGGAAATCGCATTCAAAATTTTAGAAGCTCAACTATTACAGAAGACATATTAGGAGGAGTATTCGTGAAATGGGTTGCAGCAACGGTAATGTATGATGGTTCAAACTTTTATGGTTATCAAAGTCAGCCAACATTTCGTACCGTTCAAGATGAGTTTGAAAAAGCCTTAAAGGTTATTTTTAAAAAAGAAATTCCTTCTTATGCTTGTGGAAGAACTGATACAGGAGTACATGCGGTAGGCCAAGTTATTTCCTTTAAAGTAGAAAATGAAAATATGACTGAAAAAAATATCAAAGATGCTTTGAATGCTATTTTACCAGAAGATGTGTATGTAAAAGAAGTCAAAGCAGTAAAAGAAGGGTTTAATCCAAGGGCAGAGGCAAAAAAAAGAATATATCATTATTTTATTTATATTAGTGAAGATCCAAATATATTTTTAAGAGACAGAGTATGGTGGATCCCTTTTACATTAAATTTAGAAAAGATGAGACAAGCAGCAAAATATTTTGAAGGGGAGCATGATTTTACCAGTTTTAAAACCGGTAACGATGAGAGAAATCCCATAAGGACCATTTATAGGGTAAGAATAATAGAGTTAAGAAAAGATTTAATTTTGATAAGAGTTGAAGGCAAGTCCTTTTTAAAAAGAATGGTTAGAAATATCGTTGGTTCATTGGTAAAGGTGGGTACAGATGTATGGGAAGTGGAAAAAATACAGGAAATTTTGGAAGCAAAAAAAAGAGCTTTAGCACCTGCCTCAGCTCCTGCGCAAGGGTTGTATTTTTACTCAGCTTTATTTTAATAAATGGTATAATCTTAGCCAAAGTGGAGATTGGTTTAATTTATAATGGACCTTCTAACTATTTCGACGAGGTCTTGTTGAATCTCTACAAATACGCGGATATCTCCATACCTCCTGATGAAAACTCTCAAATTTTGGAAATAGATTATATTAACGATCTATTTTATATAAGATATAACAACACAATTTTCACAACCTCAATGGAAAATTTGGATAATACTATCCATGAAATACTTAATGAACTTCCTAGGAGCGTCTTTGTTATCCCAGAAAACTCTTTTATTCTTACAGACGATGGAACCAAAACGTCTGCTTTTTTAAGTTGGAATCAAAATATGAGTGTACTTTTAGATGTCAATGGCTTTATTTTTGAGCATAAGTTTTCTCCACCCATTGGTGAGATGATTACAAGAGTACCTTCAAAATGGATAGAGCTAGAAATTACGGGTGACAGCAGAGAAGCTACTTTAAACAATCTAAAAATAAACACACCAATTACAATAAATGTACCACCTTCAAAACTTACTTTCACGGATGGAATAAAAAAAATAGAAATAGACTTAACGAATTATGAAGGTGAAAAATATACATTAGATCTGGAAAAACAACAGATATATAAAAAAGTTGGAACTAATATAGATAAAGTATTTGAAATTGAAAGCGGCGTATTTTTCTATGGAGAGCCTTTATCTATTTGGATGCCAAAAAAAGGAGAACCTGTCATTACTAAATCCCGGTTTTATTGTGATTACGGTGACATAGAAGAAAAAAGTAAGACATTCTATATCGATGGAGAAATTGTTTTTGCCTATGAAAAAGATAGTACGGTATACATGCTTTCCAGTTCGGGCCAATTTCTCACTTTGGGTAAAAAGAATATAAATCGAGATTTTGAAAGAGCTCCTTTATCCATTTTGGTCACAGATGAATATATTCAAATAAAAACCTTCAAATTGGAAAGTTATAGGATTGAATTTGCTGGAGGAATATTCAAAGAAGGAAATGTTTACAATATGTTTTTAGAGTTGCCTTCCTATGCACCACAAAAGGAATACGATTTAGGTAAGTTTGATATCGAAATTACAAAAAACGAAGTTATAATCTATTCTAATGAAGATGAGTAATAAACTAAAGAGGGAAATTCAGCAAAAAACCTTCAATACTCCCTTTGTAAACAATCTCACCCTGATCCAAAAAAACAATCTTTTCTGCAATGTCTGAAAACAAGGAGAGATTTCTTGTAGATATAATCAATGATCGATCTTCTTTGATATCGTAAAGAAAGTCTTTAATATTTTTATGCATGAAATCGTCCAAATGATCTAAGATAGAATCAAATATGAATACTTGTGGGTTTCTAACTAAACTCAGAAAAATTATAAATGAAATCTTATCCCCAATTGTCCAATTCCAAAAACTCTCATAACTTTTTAACGAAGAATGATTGGAAAAGATATGTGCGATATTAAGCTTTTCAAGAAGTATAAATTGCTCATGTGATATCTCGGAAGGTTTTATTCCTAATACGAGGTTGAAGACTTCACTTAAAGTTAAGAAATTTATATTATCAACAAAGGTTGGCTCCGAATATGCAATTTCGGAGCGCAGATATCTTTTTTCAATATGATTAACATCCTCACCTAAAAATAAAATCTCACCAGTAGTTTGGATGTTTTTAAAAAGTTCTTCATTCAAAGTTACAATAGATCTTGCTAACAAAGATTTACCTGCATTCCTAGGTCCATAAATTAAAAGAATTTCATTTTTTGATATTTCTAAATTAATATCATTTAGTAGTCTTTGACTGTTAATGTATACAGATAAATCTTTAATTTCGATAATCTTATCTTTATCCATTTTAATGTTTTGTGCTTTTCATATTATTAAAAAAATATTCCTCTTTGACTAAAGCTAACTTTCTAATACTTTCTTCATTATCGGCATTTTTTAGGGATCTAATAAAATCAATTTGGGAAGAGTATTTAAATTTTGCATAATCATCATTTTCTTCGTAAGTACTTTGATTTTTTTCATACATCGTGAGTGCCGCCTTCCTTCGCTTAATCTTAAAATTGGTGGCTTACCAACAATATGATACTCTCTTCTTTATACAAAAAAGCTAAATTTCATTACATTTCTTTTATAAAACAGTGAAAAATCGCATGTTTAAGAAAAGAAAAAAGGGTGGTCTATGCCTCCCTTTCTTTGTTTAACATAAAATATTATTTTTAAGAACAATTGTATTTCTTGAGCTTAAGCCTGAACAATTAATGTGAAATTTTTAACATATTGCCTTAAAAAATGGTGGAGACGGCGGGAATCGAACCCGCGTCCGAAAATAGGTGAAGCCGGCTTCTCCGAGCGCAGTCCGCAATCAGTTTTCGGAAATTGTGACTTTGCGGACCGAGTCACAATTTCCTATTACCCGTTGGTACTTCTAAAATCCGGGTAAGAGATTTTAGAAGTGGAACCTTTTTCTGACGCCTCATTCCTCAAGCAAGGTTCCAAGAAAACTTGGGGAGAGACGAGCCGCCGTCTACGCAGCAGCTAATGCTAATTCTGGTTCTTCGGCATTTCAATGTTTTTTCGTTTTTTACGAGGTTTCAGACTCCTCGACTCGCTTCCCGACTTCAGCCTATTCCCGTCGAACCCAATCGTCCCCATACTTTATTCCTTAACCCGTTCGGGGAGAATTCTTTTTGCTGGGATACGTTTATATTATAACAAATTTTCAGTTCAAAATCAAGACCTCTTAAGATGCCACTGTAGCTTTTCAGATATTTCAGGGTCACGTTCTTGTAGGTATGGTACCAAATCAAAATTCTTAGACAAGATTTTTGTTATTGAATCCAAAATGAGCACTTTTAAAGAGTTGTTGGAAGTTTTATAATACTTTTCTAAAAGTATATCTAAAGTTTTTCTGTTCGGTAACTCGGTAATGGCCATAACGCTTATCTCTTCTATTTCCCATTCATCGCTGTCAATATAAGTTTTCAATATGTCTAAATAAGATTCATCTTTTGTGATTTTTAATAGATTTTCTATGATCAAAGGGAAAGCCCTCTCATCTGAAAATTTATTGAACATCATCTTAAGGTTTTCCACTATTTCATGGCACTTCAAGTCAGATAAAAGTTCAGCTAGATACAACAAAACAGTATCGTCTTGAAAGTTCAGATTGAATCTTCGTTTGAACTCTTGTAAAAGGTATTCTTTTCCCTCGGGTGCCATAACGCTCAAAGCATCCCTTGCCAATTCTCGAACTTCGTAATCATCGTCATCTAATAGCTCTATTAAATTAGGTATAGCTTGAAGTCCTTTTTCATCAACTATCTTTTTTATCAGATCTTCACGACTGTACATCTTTTACACATCCTTTTCAATAGACAATATTCCCGTACATCTCTTTTATTTCTTCCAATCTTTCATTTTCTGATAATTTTATGATTGCTGAACTAGTTTCTTCGTTTGACGATTTTACTATTTTAAAGTGTTCAGTGGCGAAATTTGCTACTTGGGGCATATGAGTGATTACAATAATTTGTTTGTCTTTTGATAATTCGTTGAGTTTATTTCCTACAACATCTGCCATCCTTGGGCCAACTCCAGAATCAATCTCGTCAAAAACCATAGTATCAATTGCGTGATTTTTCCCTAGTACAACCTCCACTGCTAATATTATTCTAGACAATTCACCGCCAGAAGCTATTTCGGATAAAGGCATAAAATCACTTTTTGGATTTGTTTTTAATAAAAAGGTGATCCTATGTGCTGCCTCTTTTTTTGGCTCTTTTAGTCTTTCTATCTTCCAATCTATCTTACTATTTTCCATATTAAGATCCTTCAGATTGTTTTCAATGTTTGATTTTAAATCGTTGAGAAAAGGAGTAACCTTCTCTATTATTTTATCACTGAGTTCTAATAATTCGTCTTTCAATTTATATAATCTTGGTTCTAACTCGTGAAAATCGTTTTTTATTTCTTCTAATTCATTTTTTTGAATTCTAAACTTGTTGAGATTTTTTAAAACATCATCAAGAGATGGACCATATTTTCTTTTTAAATCGATGATTTTGTTCAGTCTCTCGCTGACTCTTTCCAATTCTTCTGGATCGCTATCTAGTTGAGATAATCTATTTTCTAAAAGGGTGTATAATTCGGCTATTTGTTCCTGAATAGACGAAGCTAGAGAATGTTCTTCAATGAATCCAAAATCTTTTAACTTTGACAAATTGTAAATTATATAACCAATTTCCTCATCGATACTTTGTTCCTCTCTATCTTTTAGTATGTTTAAAGATTCTACCAAACGTTCCCTGATTTCTTCTAAATTATTTAGAGTTTTAAACCGAGCAGAAAGTTCATCATCTTCATGAGGTTGAAGGTTCGCCTCTTCAATTTCCTGGATCTGGTAGTTTAAAATATCAATATTTCGAAAGATTTCGGTTTTATTGGTTGGAAGGTTTTCTAGCTTTCTTTTCAAATTCAAGTATTCCTCATACCCCTTATCGTAATCAAAAAAATATTCGGGGAATTTCTCTCTCAAAATCTTAAAAATCAAAGAATTCTGATAATTCTCGTCTCTCAAAGCTATGTTGGAGTCTTGAGAATGAATTTCTAGCAGATACTTTGAAACCTCCTGAACAACGTTTCTTGGAACTATTGTATCGTTTACTCTAAAAAGTGTCTTTTTAGGAGTGAAATTTACAGCTAAGATCAATTCATCACCATCAAAAGGTGCGTATTCCTGCAACATATCTTTAATGAATTCATTAACAGTAAAATACGCTGACACGGAACCTTCTGAGGTTTTCAAGTTTTGAGGAACGTTTCCTATTAAAAAAAGATTTAAAGCATTTAGAAACATGGATTTTCCCGTTCCCGACTCACCAGTGATAGCGCAGAAATTGTTGCTAAAATCTACGTTAGCACTTTTAAAAAGACCAAAATTTTTTATGGACAAAGAAAGCAGCATTCACCACACCAACCTTAAAATCGACACTTTTTTGTTCTATCATCGAAATTATACCATAATTTCAAATCTTTTTATTTTTTAAATAATCAAGTATTATTTCTTTTGCATCTAAAGAAGGCACTTTTTCTATGGTTTTTTTGGGAAGTTTAATTCCTTCCTCAATAACCTCTAAATATCCTCTGGCAGTGCTTTTCCAAGTATAATTTTCTAAAACTCTTTTTTTAACCTTTTTTGAAAAATAATCATAATTGTTCAAACCTTTTATTAAACCCTCAACAATATCTTGTATATCTTCAGGATCAATTAATACACCAGAACCATCTGAGAATATTTCACTTGGTCCACCATTCTTTGTTGCAACAACAGCGAGGCCACAAGCGCCTGCTTCGATAGGAGCTAAGCCAAAAGGCTCATAAAAAGAGGGTAAAACAAAGACGGACTTCAATTTTGAAAAGAATTTGTAAGCAGAAGCTAAGGCAAGTTGAGATTTTAAATCAAAAAAATATACCTTATCTTTTATATTCGCTTTTACTATTTCTTCCAAAATTGGGGTTAAGATGGATCTTTCTTTTTCCGACAATTTGTGTATGTCGGTGAATGGATCAGGAATGCCCCTAAGAAATATTCCTAGATTTGCCTTATCTTGAAGATCTATAGAATTTGCGTATGCTTTTACAACAGAAATATGGTTCTTTTTCAGATCTAAACGGCTGGAGAGAATAATAAAAGGTTTTTGCTGTTTATTTAATTTTTTTTCTATTTGAGCGACAGTGTCTTGATCGAGGTCAGTCATATCGTCGTTAAAGATATCCGTGTTAACTCCAGGGGGAATCACTTTGTATTTACTGTCGTTTGCAACTTCAGAAACATCGGCATACAAAGGATGAGAATATTGCTCGTATCTTTCCATAGATGTGGAGACAATAATTTTAGATGCGTATTGCATTGACAACCTTTCAGCCATTATTCTTTGTGAAAAATGGTACTCTTTGTCGAGATCTTCAAAATTCTTCGAAGAGACGTTTAATTTGTCCATTTTTTGGGCACCTAAAGAATGCCCTGTGAAAGAGAAATTTAAACCTAATTTTGATCTTAAGAGAACTCCTGAGTACCCTCCATCGGCGTAATGAGTGGTTATAAAATCTATATTTTTGCCTTTGTAAAATGAAAGAATATTATCAACGTATTCCTTTAAATGAGGCCATAATTGTTCTTTGTTTAAAAATTTTTCTCCGCCAAAAGGTATTCTAACGATAGTCGGGTTATTATTTGTATCGAAATAATCCACTTTCTTAGAAAACTCGGGCCAGTTGGGATCAATTATCTGTCTGGTAACTATATCCACAGAAACATTTAAATTAGCCAGCTCTTTAGATACTTCTTTAACGTAGATCAACTGACCACCAAAATCAGGATGCTCAGTTAAATGAGAATCGTTTTTGTCAAAGTTGCCCTGAGGATTGAGAAACAACACCTTCATGCAAA
Source organism: Petrotoga sp. HWHPT.55.6.3 (assembly GCF_002895495.1). Classification (NCBI taxonomy): domain Bacteria; kingdom Thermotogati; phylum Thermotogota; class Thermotogae; order Petrotogales; family Petrotogaceae; genus Petrotoga; species Petrotoga sp. HWHPT.55.6.3. The sequence goes on from NZ_AZRJ01000017.1 coordinate 9,685, forward strand.
ATTCCTCCAATAGTCTGTTATTTGCAATACAACAAATATATTTTACCATACTTATAATAAATTTTCTTTTCAACGCGCTTTTTAGAAACATAATCTGAAAATATGCTATAATTCTAAAGATTTCAATCTTTTTTCTGTGGGCAACGGGGCAAAATATTGATTTTTTTCCTTATAGATGGGCTGCTTGGCAAAAAATAAAAACCCTTTTTTCCTTAATAGATGGGCCGCTAGGAAAAAGAACAAAAAACTTTTTTCCTCATGGGCGGTCAGCAGGTCAAAAGATGAAAAACGCTTTTTTCCTCATGGGTGGGGAGCGGGGCGAAGGG
>NZ_AZRJ01000018.1:0-1644 GCF_002895495.1 Petrotoga sp. HWHPT.55.6.3
TCTTCGGGATAAACATGAATCACGTTAAACTGTTAATACCACAAATGCAAATGATTTGTTTTTGCAACTAATCTGCATAAGCATTATACAACAAAAATTTTAAAATGTCAAATTTGCGCATTAGATAATATTACATGTCCGTGAAAAAGATTGGTTAGATCATAATTCGATGTCTTTGAAATGATATCATATCCTTGACTCTTTTGGAAGGAGGCAAGGAAAAAATGGAGGCATTCGATATGGAACTAACCAAAAGGTTGATAGAAAAATATTTGAAATCAAGTAAAAAAGAGAAGTCAGAGATTATTTCAAAGTATTGTGAGTTAACAAAAGTAAAAAGAGCTACAGCTGTAAAAAGGTTTGAAAGATATAAGAAGAGATATCTGTTTCAAGAAAGAGACACTCAAAAGAATTCAAAAAAGAGAAGAGGACCAAAGAAGAAGTATGGACCTATTCATGAAGTGATATTGTGGAAATGTTGGGGATTATCTGGATGTATTTGTGCTGAAAAACTTCATCCAATGTTGGAAGTATACATCGAGGAATTGAAAAAGAATAACAGATTTTCATTGTATGAACTTTCAAAGACAGAAGAAGCAAAGAAGGTATCCTTAGGTACATTGAAAAGAATGGTAAGTAGATTTCCTAAGGTATCTACAAAGAAGCATAAAGGTAATGCGTTCATATATCAAAAGGTACCAATTTCAGCAAACTTTGGAAGATATGCTTTTGAAGAGGTAGGATATGTTGAAGTTGATTTCGTAGAACATAATGGAGGATCGAGTGCAGGGCCCTTTGCTGTGACAGCTGTATATACGGATCTTTATTCACAATGGATATCAAGAGCTGCAGGGCTTGGTAAAAATCAAAGGAGCGTTGAGAATATGGATCTTCTTGCTCATACGAAGCTGCCTGTTGACATTATACATTATCATCCTGATAACGATAAGACTATACTTAAAGTGCTTTTTGAAAAGGTAAAAGGGAATAACGAAGTTAAACTTTCAAGGAGTAGACCTTACAAGAAAAACGATAACGCTCACGTGGAACAAAAGAACGGGGATAAGGTAAGAAAATTGGTGGGGTATTTCAGGTATGAGAGTGAAGAAGAGGTAAGTCTGCTCAACGAGATTTACAGCAAAGCAGACTTACTAGATAACTTCTTCATACCCAACTTTAAACTAAAAAACAAAGTAAAGAACGACAAGGGTAAAACAATAAAAAAAGAATATGAGAAACCTAAGACTCCATACCAACGGTTGCTTGAAAGCAATACTGTTAGCGAAAAAACTAAATCTCAACTAAAGAAAACATACGAAACCTTAAACATGGTAAAATTAAGAGAAGAAATAAATATTCTTGTGGATAAATTATACAACATTCAACTAACAAAAAGCAAATCAAGTTCAAAGACATAAATACTATCTAACCAATACCCTATTTCGATGACACTTAATTATGATCTAACACGTAGCATTACGGATATTTAATAATGTAACTTAGCATAATTATATATTAACTAAATAAATGTTTGTGCGTTACTTTTTGTGTATTAAATATTGAATTAGAAATTTATGATTTTTGAAATTTGGATTCTCAAAAATTTAGCAGTTTACGAATATGAATAAGATAATTTTAGAGTTT